>CANJDY010000350.1 GCA_947472635.1 Chitinophagaceae bacterium | reverse complement strand
CTATCGCCATCTTGACTGATGCGCTGGAAAGTACTGTGAATGTGATTGCAGGTTTAATCGGTGTATATAGCTTGTATGTAAGTGCCAAACCCAAGGACCAGGATCATCCCTATGGCCATGGAAAGGCGGAGTTTCTGTCTGCAGCGGTTGAAGGTACCCTTGTTACCATTGCCGGTTTTGTTATCATTTATGAGGCACTCAATAATTTAATTCATCCACATGTTGTTCAAAAATTGGATTACGGAATATTGCTGGTGGCTATCACTGGGGTAATCAATTATGTAGCAGGGTATATTTGTATTTCAACTGGTACAAAAAATAATTCACTTGCTTTGATTGCCAGTGGAAAACATTTACAAACAGATACCTACTCAACCATTGGAATCATTGCGGGTTTGATTCTATTGTATTTTTTAAAATTATGGTGGATTGATAGTGCGGTGGCGATACTTTTTGCCTTTATCATTATGTTTACTGGCTATAAAATCATCCGCAGTTCAGTATCGGGTATTATGGATGAAGCAGATGCTACCTTAATTAATAAGATGGTAGTGATGCTCAATGTTCATCGAAAGGAGAACTGGATAGACTTGCACAACCTTCGAATTATTAAATATGGTGGCACCCTTCATATCGACTGCCATCTTACGATTCCCTGGTACCTCAATATCAATGAGGCCAATTGCGAGATTGATGCATTGTCGGAGATTGTAAAAAAAGAGTTGGGAGAATCGATGGAATTATTTGTGCATTCCGATGGTTGTAATGATTTTAGTTGCAGACTCTGCAGTAAACAAATTTGCAGTGTTCGGCAGCATCTATTTGAAAAAAAGATCGACTGGACGATGGAAAATATTTCAACGGATAATAAGCACCAGTTGTGAAAGCCTATTTTATTAACTAAGGTTACTCAATGGCCCCCAAATAGTTTTGCTACTCCAAATGCAGCAGCGGCCGCCATTGCGCCTATCAGGGTAACTTGCAAAGCCCCCAGCCATGGATGAATGCCGGTTATTTTACTTTTAAAGTATCCGAAAATAAAAAGGCATGCCAGTGTAGCAATGACGGAAATCTCCAATGCTTCAGTAGGACTTTCAATGAAAAAATAGGGACTTAGCGGAATGATACCGCCTACAATATAGGATAATCCGATATTTAGTGCACTTTTGGTAGCTCTTTTTGGATCTGGTCTTTCTAGTCCCAATTCATACTTCATCATAAAATCTACCCAGCGATCCTTGTCTTTGGATATTTCTTCAGTGGCTTCTTCTTGTAATCTTTCACTTAATCCGATATTGGCAAAAAACTCCTTGGTTTCTTTTATCTCTACCTCACGAAGGTTTTCTACTTCTTCATATTCACGTTGAATCTCGCTTTTGTAATGATCTTCTTCTGTCTTCCCCGAAAGGTATCCGCCTAGTCCCATCGCAATGCTACCCGCACAGATTTCTGCAATGCCTGCAATTACAATGATGCGGCTATCATGAACGGCACCGCTCAAACCAGCAGCCAGTGCAAAGGGAACGGTAAGGCCATCACTCATACCAATAACGATATCTCTTAAAAAATCGGTACTTTCTAAATGATCTTCTACGTGGGGGTGATGTAAATGGGTATCCATAAAAATGTTTGATATATCGAAGGTAATATTATCTTCATTAATAGCCGGTCATTAATATGCAGAACTGGGATTTGGTGAGAGGGCGGCCAAACTTTTTCCAATAATGGCAACAGCTTCCAAAATCTGGTCGTGATTAATTGTTAAGGGTGGAGCAAAGCGAATTTTATCGCCATGGGTGGGTTTGGCCAATAATCCATTTTCTTTTAAAGTCAAGCATAGTTCCCAGGCTGCTTCAGGATTTGGATGTTTTATTACAATGGCATTCAATAAACCTTTTCCTCTTACCAGCTCAATAAACGGAGATTTAAGCGCTTGAATTTCGCTTCTTAGCAGTGCACCCATTTCGGCGGCATTTTCCATCATATGCTCATCTTTAATCACCTGTAAAGCGGCCATAGCCACTGCGCAAGCCAGCGGATTACCGCCATAAGTGCTACCATGTTCACCAGGTTGGATGGTCATCATAATTTCATTATCTGCTAAAACGGCGCTAACTGGTAATACACCACCACTCAACGCTTTGCCTAGGATCAATATATCGGGTCGCACATTTTCATGGTCGCAGGCCAGCATTTTTCCCGTCCTTGCTAGTCCAGTCTGAATTTCGTCTGCAATCATCAGTACCTTGTATTGGGTGCATAAATCTCTTACACCTTTTAAATAGCCTTCATCGGGTACTACTACACCTGCTTCGCCTTGGATGGGTTCAAACATAAAGCCAGCCACATTTTTGTCCTGCAATGCAGTTTCCAATTCGTTGAGGTCATTATAGGCAATGAGTTCAAAGCCTGGCATGTAAGGACCAAAATTTTCGTAGCAGCTAGGGTCGGTGGAGGAGGAGATGGCAGCCAACGTTCTTCCCCAAAAATTACCAGCAGCAAAAATAATTTTTGCTTGATTGGCTTCAATTCCTTTTACAGTGTATCCCCATCTGCGCGCCAATTTAATCGCTGTTTCGCCACCTTCTACTCCGGTATTCATAGGTAACACCTTATCGTATCCAAAGTAGGAACTGATGTATTGTTCATACTCTCCCAATAAACTGTTGTGAAATGCTCTGCTCGTTAACGTTAGTTTTTGTGCTTGTTCGGTCAAAGCCCCAATAATACGGGGATGGCAATGTCCCTGGTTGACAGCCGAATAACCGCTTAAAAAATCATAATAGCGATTTCCATCCACGTCCCAAACAAACACTCCTTCACCTCGATTTAATACCACCGGAAGCGGATGATAATTGTGTGCTCCATATTTTTCTTCCAGATCAATAAATTGTTTTGTATTGGCAGTTGTAGAGATAGGGGAATGCATAATCGGTAATTAAAAAGATGAAAATCAGTAAAGTGAAAATGGAACTTAATCCAAGCCGGCCTTTAATAGGATGCTACATTAGGGTTCTCTCCAAAAAAAAGGAGGGTTTCATTAGCAAATCGCTTAATGATTCAGCAGATCAAGATTGCTGCTGAGAAAGGTTACTATGGTAGAATGTAGGTGGATGTTGATGTTATTGGGTGCAAGATAAAATAAATAATTGATGTATGATATTATTATGTCTGATGTCTTATTTTTTGATGTCTGATTTATTGATTTCTGATTTGTTCTAAATAGCTAGCTGATTCATTCATCGAAGCAGTTGGAGGCTTTTACCAATTGAAATTCACTCCTGCTGTAGTCCACCTGCCGGGCATTCTGCTTCCCAACAAATCACTGTAAGTGACATTGGTAACATTGTTAACAGCAATAAATACATTCAATTTGTTAATGATTGAATAGCTAAACTTAGTATTCCATAGAAAGTAATTGGGTGAAATGACTGCGTCAATAGCAGTTACTTGTTGATTCCCCCTTTGCTTGTAAATAAAAT
>CANJDY010000349.1 GCA_947472635.1 Chitinophagaceae bacterium | reverse complement strand
GCTACTAAAGCAAATACATGATAAAATTGATACCGAACCGCCGTTTCAAAAATAGCTAGGTATTTTTCACTGAGTATTTTTTTTAAAGCATGGGCTCCAAAGGCTCCTAATGCAACAGCTAGCGCTCCCAACAATGCCGCTATTTTAAGGTAAAAGGTTTGCATAGCAAAGATTTATCAATTGATGGATGAAACAATACTAAGAAAAGAGTCTTCATGTAACCCCACCGACTGAACCGTTACTTTAGCCTGTGAATAAAATGGTTCACGCTCTTTTAATTTTTTTTCGATATAAAAAAGAAGTTCTGCCTGATTTAATTTTTTTAACAGTGGACGTTTTTCCTTTTCTGCTAACACCCGATCCAATATTTCAATAGGCTTTGAACTGATATAAATAGTAATTCCGTGCTCATTCATCCACTGCATATTTTCAAAAAAGCAAGGGGTACCTCCTCCACAGGCAATTAGGGTATTTTGCAAATTTTCGCATTTTCGTAAGGCAATTGCTTCTAGCTTTCTGAAATAGTCTTCTCCCTTTGTGTCAAAAATCTCTGCGATTGATAGGTTCTCATTGCTTTCAATAACTTCGTCAAGATCAATGAATGTTAACTGATTGGCGGCGGCCCATAATCTGCCCCAATGGGATTTACCACTTCCCATAAAACCAATGAGGAAGTAATTACTACCGGAAAGTAAGGACAGCGGAGGAATATTTGAGTCGCTCATAGCTGCAAAAAATTTTTTACGAAAATAAAATTGCTGATCTAATTTTCCGTGGTAGCGGTGGTGTATATTATTTCTTCTTGTAATCGCCCCTTTTCCAAGCCTGGATAAACTCATTCCAGGCAAATGGATTAAAGATATTCATTGGAGGAACCTGCCCAGTATAATAAGATTTTACTGCTTGTTGGGTAAGGTACCTTCCCGCTGCTTCCCGGCCATCGGTAGGCAATGTTGCCATTAAAAGTCGTCTTCGACTCTCGTCATTGTTTTTACGGGCTATTTCCAACCTGTCATCTGGCACTACTGTTTTCAAAAAATCTCTTTCGAACTGCTCTCTCGAAGGCCTTGATTTAATAATGGTAGCTGCTAGGTAAATGGTATCATTGACCATCAATTGCAATACACTATATAGGTTGCCCTCAATATCTTTGGGAACAGTAATTAATTTGGGTTTGAAGCCTACACTCGTAAATTCAATCAAATCGCCCTTTAATACCACTATACTGAAAACCCCCTGATTATTGGTAATTGTCCCCCGATTTTGGCCCTTTACTACCACACTCACTGCTGGTAAACCCTGCAGACTATCAGCTGTCATCACCACTCCATAAAGTTGCACTACTGAGTCTTTAAATGTCTCAAACTGCGCTTTGGAAACAATTGGCAGAAGACAAGATGCAATCAAAAAAAAAGATATAATTTTAGTCATGTTTGTTTGCTTGCGGGTTGTAAACCCCTAATCCAATTGTTATTTTAATGTTGGTTAAAACTCACAAGGGCATATTGTAAGCCATTCGCCTATCCCAAATGGTTGATATTAATCGTCAAAAAAATCCTAATTTTTCCATTTTGGTAAAAGGCAATAGGACGGCTGGTATCCACTAAGGTAAAAATAGCAGCTCCGAAAACCGATTTTCGACGATGCTAAAGTAATAATATAATGCTGAGTATCCAAAATAACAACATTCTACAATTAATAAACAAAGTAAAGTCTTCAATGATTAATTTTGCCGACTAATCCGTATTTTAACAAATAATTGAACGATGACAAACGAAGATATACTTAAGGCGCTTAGCAATGTACAGGAACCCGATTTGGGGAAAGACTTGGTTACCCTCAATATGGTTAAGGATATCGCCATTGATGGAAAAAAAGTGTCTTTTACAGTGATACTGACCACTCCAGCCTGTCCGCTGAAGGATATGATTATGAATGCCTGTATCAATGCTGTAAAAATATTAGTAGACAAGGAAGCGCTGGTAACGGTCAACTTTACCAGTAATACCAGCAGCAACCGAAAAGATGCCAAAACAGTTTTAGGAGGTGTAAAAAACATTATTGCCGTTGTTAGCGGAAAGGGAGGAGTAGGAAAAAGCACGATTTCTAGCAATTTGGCGCTCGCATTGGCAAAAGGGGGCGCCAAAGTCGGGCTGATGGATGCTGATATCTATGGTCCTAGCCAACATATTATGTTTGGGGTTCGTGGCGACCGACCCATGATGACCGATGTAGATGGCAAGGGAATGATTGAGCCAATTGAAAAATTTGGCATCAAAATGATGAGTATTGGGTTACTGATTGACGAAAAACAGGCGGTAGTTTGGCGCGGACCAATGGTAAGCAGTGCCATCAAGCAATTTGTAAGCGACGTAAATTGGGGCGAACTAGATTATTTAGTAATTGACATGCCCCCAGGCACAGGAGATATTCATTTAACCATCGTGCAAACTGTACCCGTTACCGGTGTAATTGTGGTTACTACTCCCCAGTTGGTTGCACTGGCAGATGCTAAAAAAGGAATTGCGATGTTTGGCCAAGCCCAACTTAAAGTGCCTATTATTGGATTGATAGAAAACATGAGTTATTTTACTCCAGCAGAATTACCCAATAACCAATATTTTATTTTTGGGAAAAATGGAGGCAAAAATTTAGCAGAAGAATTTGACATTCCTTTCCTAGGTCAAATTCCCATTGTGCAATCCATTCGAGAAGGTGGTGATAGCGGTGTACCCATTATGGCAAGTGATGACGAACTTACTAAAAAAGCATTTCTTGACTTTGCAGGAAATGCCGCCAGAGGAATTGCGATGAGAAATGCAAATATGGCACCTACCGAAATTCAAGAAATAAAATAAAGTCCCGAAACCAAGTAGTGGCCCATTAGATAATACTGAACAAAAAGGGGCGATTAGTGAAAATTTTAAGTAGCTTTTAGGCAAAGCATATTGTTGCTCAAAAGTCCGACTATTTATATTGCAAGCACTTTTCTTGAAAAATATACCCCTTTTACCATTTAACTTTGCTACATGACTAGGCAAGAGCTCATCCAACAAATTCAAGCAAAAAAATCTTACCTCTGTGTAGGATTGGATACCGACCTTTCTAAAATCCCCAAATATTTGCAATCGCACCCAGATGCCATCTTTGAGTTCAATAAACAAATCATAGATGCCACCCAGGATCTTTGTGTGAGCTACAAAATCAATACCGCTTTTTATGAAGCCATGGGCTTGAAAGGCTGGGAAGCAATGCAACAAACGGTTGACTATATTCCTTCCGAACAATTCACCATTGCTGATGCAAAACGCGGAGATATTGGCAACACATCTACCCAATATGCAAGGGCCTTTTTTGAAGCACTTAATTTTGATGCGATCACAGTTGCTCCCTACATGGGGGAAGATAGTGTAAGGCCTTTTTTAGAATATGAAAACAAATGGACTATTGTGCTAGGACTCACCAGCAACAAGGGGTCTGATG
>CANJDY010000348.1 GCA_947472635.1 Chitinophagaceae bacterium | reverse complement strand
AATTGTGCACCGCTATGAAAATCCAGGGGATGCCATATTCCCTTTTTTAGAGCAAAACAGATTGGTCAATGAATACATTTTTTTAGGTAAGTCAGCCCATGATGCAGCAAGCCTGCGCATGCTACTTGCGACTATTACCGAGGCCTTGCACAATTGCAACCAAAGTATTCAGTGGATTAGGGAGCAGCGCTTAGTATATGGTACTAGCCTGGCCCAGACTTATATTTTAACCCGGTTGCAGCAACAGATAGATCGGCAATTTATTATTTTAGATGTACTGGATGCAGATAATAATTTTAACACGGAGCGTTTTGTAGAATATTTCAAGACTGTTGTGCACAATGAAAATAACAAAAATTCAATCAGGGAGTTTCTAAGTGAAAATACCAGTTACTTAGCCTACCAGATTGCTGAACATGGAGGAAGAACGGGGGAGAAATTTATAACCACTACCCGAAAGGAATTTTGGAAAATGTTTCAAAGTGCGGTGGGCGGTGGAATCATTATCTCTTTTATTGGAATCGGCAAAAATGTATTGGCTAAAATGGCATTGGCTCCTTTTTGGCAGGGGTTTTTGTACAGTACCAATTATTCGCTTGGCTTTATTTTAATCCAGGATACGGGGTCTACATTGGCTACCAAGCAACCGGCCTACACTGCCAATAATGTAGCTAGCTCCTTTGATGTTCAAAAAGAAAATGCAGCGCCGGATTTAAGAAACCTGGCTATTACGATTGCAAAAGTGAGCAGAACCCAGCTTGCTTCTTTTGCCGGCAATTTGGTGGTGGTATTTCCATTAACCTATCTGCTAGCCTGGCTTTATTTTCAATCAACCGGAACCATGCTAGCAAGTGGGGAAGGGGCTCAAAAATTATTGACCGACCAACAGCCTTTTCATTCGCTAGCCTTATTATATGCTTGCTTTACCGGCTTCTTCTTGTTTTTGAGTGGACTCATTGCCGGCTATGTTGAAAATTATGTGGTGTATGGTAAAATTGCTGAGCGGCTTCGCAATTTGGATTCCTTTAAAAAGAATTTCAGTGAAAAAAGGCGGTACAAAATCATTCATTATTTGGAAAACAATTTGGGGTCTCTAATAGGGAATATCTCCCTAGGTTTCTTTTTGGGGATGGCTGGTTTTTTTGGAAAGATATTCGGTCTTCCTTTTGATATCAGGCATATCACCATTTCGGCGGCCAATACGGCGATTGGTTTTTTTGGATTGAATCACCAGGTGAGCAGCCATGAAATTTGGTATACGCTCATCGGGGTTGCTTGCATTGGTTTTTTAAATTTTGCCGTAAGTTTTGGGCTCGCATTTGTGGTAGCGGTAAAAAGCCGGGGTATTCATTTAAAGGATTATGCAGGTTTTGCGGGTATTTTGTGGAAGTATATCAAAAAATATCCCCGCGATTTTGTAAAAGCCCCTTCAGCGAGAAGGGCAGAACAATTGAGCTGATTGCTTCAAAAGGAGTAGGATTTCAAAAAAATGGTAATATCCCCCCATTTTTTTAATTCAATAGCCGAAATAAGGCATAAAATATTTTGCAGAAATAATTATCCACCTATCTTTGCAGTCCGAAAGAAAAAAAGGGAGTTTAGCTCAGTTGGTTTAGAGCATCTGCCTTACAAGCAGAGGGTCGGCGGTTCGACCCCGTCAACTCCCACATTGATAATCAAGGGTTTAGGAAGGTAAAACTTCTTAAACCCTTTTTTCTTGCAAAAAAATTGCAAAAACTAGATGAAAACAAATGAAAATAAATAAAAATAGTGACGCAATAAGGTGGCTTAGATAAAATTCAACCTGGCTTCAAATTAACATAAGTCAAATAAGCCAATTTAATTCTGCAATTAAGTATTGGATTTATCTATAGAATAAGAGGAGTGTTTTTGGATCATTGGCAGATTTTGCTGAGTATTATTATCATCAATGTTACCATGAATCACTAAAAAATATTACTCCCGCAGACATGTATTACGGCAGATAAGAGCAAATCTTCAGACAAAGAGACCTCATCAAAAAAGAGTCCTTAAAAAAGACTTAGACAATCATATTTAAAAGAAAAAATACTATTTTCGAATAACGAAACGCTATGCAACCAAAAGTCTACATTGGTTTTCCGACGTACAGTTTAATTATTAAATTTATAACAAATTAATACAATATGACTATCAATGAATTAATTTCCATCGCTTTGCTTTTAGGAATTTTATTAGTGGCTTTGCTCAGTTTTATAAACTTAAGGACAATTCAATTAAGTATAAACATAATTGAATCACAATTAAATGCAACTGAATCACATTTAAATGTAATTCAATGTCAAATGAAAATTGATAATCTTTTAATGGAACGAATTCTTAAAAACATAAATCCGGATGATTTTTATTTTCATCGTGATAAATACCTTAGTTCAATTAATAGTGAACATTTAAATGAATTATTTAGTATTATAGAACCAAATAAAATCAAATCTTTTACAGTTCTTGAAGAACCCTTAATGCAGTTTAGAATAATACTCAAAGAAATATTTAATAGTAATGGGATTCTGTTTGATCAGTTCAAAAAAAATGATTTTTTAGTAATAGAAAAATTAAAAAAAGATATAATTAAAGAATTAGAAAAAGTTATTTCAAATCAAATATATATTTCAAGTGATATTGATAATAAACTAAAATAATATTTTGAAAGTGTTCATTTGTGATTTTTTCTTAACAGTGATATAAATTAAAATTTCGAATCCCCTCCGGATTGGGTTGGGCTCATTGTCCGGATCTTCAATATTAAATCTACTCTTCTCTTATCGGATATACAATGGTAGACCAATTAACCCTGACACCTTTCCTGAAAGTTTATCGACGACTTACAATTCGCTGTCTTAGCCCCAATTTTCATTCAAAATGATGATTGGGCTTTTTATTTGCACTGCTCCCAGTGATTATCGGGGCTTAAAAAAGGTTTCTGTACTTTTATCGCACAATACTGATCTTTCAATTCCTGTGTATGAAAAAAATAATTCTTCCTTTTTTTATCATTTTTACAACAACGCTTGTTTCGTATGCTCAAAATAATAGTGTGACCGAGTTTGGCAACATCGCCTCTGGGTCTATCAATTTTAAGAAGCAGCCCATAAGGGATGAAAAAGCAGCCAGTCATCAATCAAGGAGGCGATATTTATTGGCAATGGAATAATCTTGAGGTAGATAAAATTTCGCCTTCAAAATAATTGTCAAGTCTTATAGGTAAACTTGCTAAAAAAGTCCGGATAAACTTTTTTGTCATTTTTTAAAAATTACACTGATTAGTTGAAAACAGCTTTTAAAAATATAAGTAAACAAAAAATAGATTACTTATGTGGATTATAAAACTCCAAAAATGGAGTCATTTTATGAAGTAATAGCAAGATCGAAAGTATGAAGCATAACAAAATAAAATACGATGCCATCATCATCGGGGGCGGACACAACGGATTAGTGGCTGCAAGCTATCTT
>CANJDY010000347.1 GCA_947472635.1 Chitinophagaceae bacterium | reverse complement strand
GATCGTGGAGCAATTTGGATTGGCGATGATTTTATCTGCTGCAGTGAGTACAGTTGCATTTACTTCCGGTACCACCAGTTTCTTGGTAGGGTCCATGCGCCAGGCACTTGAGTTGTCAATGACAGTAATACCCGCAGCCGCAAATAAAGGAGCCAGTTCCAATGATGTGCCACCACCGGCTGAAAAAATGGCCACATTTGGTTTAGCCGCAATCGCATCGGCATATCCTACGATCGTATATTTTTTCCCTTTAAATTCTACTTCTTTGCCGATGGATCTTTCAGATGCTACTGGAATCAATTCGGATACCGGAAAATTTCTTTCGGCTAATACTTGCAACATTTTGCTGCCTACCAAACCCGTTGCACCTACTACAGCTACTTTCATTGTATGGTTGTTTTGTTGTTGAATGAATAAATTGTACTCTATTTAAAAAAATATTTCCCTTTTAATTATACTGCCCTACCTCCATTACAACTTGATTGGAATTGGGGTGGAGCTAAAAAAAGCCTCCCGTTTTGCGGAAGGCTTTGCATATTGTGTAACAAACAAAATACTAAATGACCTTCCCAATTAAGGAACGTTTCTTCGTAAAAAATGTATGTTTTATAATTATCATTGAAGCACAAAAATAGCAACATTGGCTTAATTGACCAAACTAAAAAAATAATCTGTCCAATTTAGTTTCCTTTAAAAATTAAATTATATTATTTTGTTATAGGTTTTGTATCTGCAGTAAACTGGATGAGTAGGGATGCTTATTTGCAGTAGTAAAATCAAAGCCGATCAGCCTGCATATGAAAGCAAAAACATTGATCTATTTCATACTTTTACTATTTAGAGCTTTAATAGCACATGCCCAGGTTACTGAAAATTTTTCGGATGGAGATATTGCTACAAATCCCCAATGGCTTGGGATTGCGTCCGATTGGAAGGTAAATGCTGCATTGCAATTACAAAGTGATAATACCGTTGCCAATAGTACGTATTACTTGAGTACTTCCAGCACATTGGCTACCGCTGCTCAATGGGAGTTCTTTGTGAATCTTCTTTTTAACACATCGGCTGCCAATTATGCGGATGTGTTTTTGACCGCATCCGCTAGTGACCTTACAGCAGCTGCTACTAGTGGTTATTTTGTGCGCATCGGTGGTACTGATGATGAAATCAGTTTATTTCGAAAATCTCCCGGAGGGGCCATTACTAAAATAATAGATGGTGCCAACGGAACTACCGCTTCTGTTACTATTGCAGTAAAGATAAAAGTTACGCGGGATGATTTCAACCAGTGGACTTTGAGCCGCGATATAACCGGAACGGGCAATGGCTGGTTGACAGAAGGGGTGGCGGTAGATTCTACTTATGCTAACTCCTTATTTTTTGGCGTATTGGTTAAGCAAAGTACCGCCAGTTTTTTTCAACGTCATTTTGTGGATGATATTTTGGTAAAGCCTTATTTACCGGATACCATCCCTCCGCTCATTCGGTCGGTTACGGTTACTTCCAATCATTCATTGGATCTTTTACTGAATGAATCGTTGGATAAATTCAGTAGCCAATTGGAAGAGAATTATGTTGCCAATCAATCATTGGGTTTTCCGACTACCGCTGTATTGGATTCCATTAACAGTTCATTGGTTCATTTATTTTTTTTGGATTCTTTCTCCAACAGGATGAATTACCAGCTTACCGTAAATGGAGTAAAGGACCTTGCAGGAAATAGTATTGTAAACGGCCGCTGCAATTTTATATATTTTGCTCCGTATAATCCCCGCCAATATGATGTGGTGATTGATGAAATTATGGCGGATCCTTCGCCGCCAGTGGGCTTGCCCAATCTTGAATGGATTGAATTAAAAAATACTACTGACTATGCAATTCATTTACAAGGTTGGCGCATTGGTGATGCATCGGGTCAAAGCGGACCGATGCCAAATTTTATTTTGCTGCCGGATAGCTTGGTGATTGTGTGCAACAGTGCTGCCGCCACTGCCCTATCTTTACTAGGGCCTACGATTTCGGTAACCAGTTTTCCATCGCTTGATAATGTTTCGGGGCAGCTGATTTTGAAAAATGCCCAAAATGAAATCATTCATTCGGTAAGTTATTCGGATAGCTGGTACCAAAATCCTTTAAAAAAACAGGGAGGGTGGACGCTAGAAATGATTGACGCCCACAATCCATGCAGTGGAGGAAGCAATTGGAAGGCGAGCAGTGATATGAGTGGCGGTACACCCGGAAAGAAAAATGCAGTAGAGACTGTAAATGCAGATAAATCGCCGCCCAGGTTATTGCGTGCATACGCTATCGATAGTCTACAGCTGGTATTGATTTTTGATGAGCCACTCGATAGCACGAAAGCTGCTATAAAAGAAAACTACCGCATTGATGGAGGAGTCGGAATCCCTTCCTTTGCTTCAGCAGTAGCTCCAATTTTTGATAAAGTAATGATAAGATTGGACAGTCCTTTGGCACGCAATAAACTGTATACGGTATCGGTAGTGTCTGTTACCGATTGTGTTGGCAACGCGATTGGCAGCAGCAATCATACTGCCAGAGTAGGATTGTCGGAGGTAGCAGCAGCATCGGAAATGGTAATCAATGAAATTTTGTTTAACCCAAGGCCTTCCGCAACAGATTATGTAGAAATTTACAATCGTAGCAATAAGCTATTGGATCTACGGCAAGTCTATATTGCTAACAGAAATACTACTGGTGCTATCAGTGGGATTGTACAGCTGAGTGCTGAAAATAATTTGTTTTTCCCACATGAATTTAGGGTGATTACGGCAAGTGCTGATATGGTAAGGGCAAATTATATTGTTCAAAACAAAGATGCTTTTATCGAAATTGGCGTAATGCCCTCTATGAATAATGACAAAGGAACGGTCGTTCTTTTAAATGTACAAGGCGAGATTATTGATGAGTTAACGTACACCGAAAAATGGCATTTTAAGCTGATGGATCAAGTGGAAGGTGTAGCATTGGAAAGGATTGATTACAATGCTGCCACCCAATTGGCAGATAACTGGCATTCTGCCGCTACTGCTGTTGGATATGGAACACCCACTTACAAAAATTCACAATACCGAATCAATGATGGATTGATGGGTGAATTAAAATTGTCTCCAGAAATTGTTTCGCCAGATAATGATGGACAGGATGACTTTGCAACCCTAGATTATCATTTTCCCGAGCCGGGCTATACAGCTAATATCACGATTTTTAATGCATTAGGCAGGCCCGTTCGGTATCTACAAAAAAATGCCTTGTGCGGTACCGTTGGAAATTTCCGATGGGATGGCCTGGGGGAAAAAAATCAGCAGCTTGCAGTCGGAGTGTATGTTATCTTTACAGAACTATTTAATCTAAAAGGAATCAGAAAGCAATTTAAAAATGAGATTGTTTTGGCAAGGCGAACTTCCTTTTGATGATTTTTTGTGACATAGCTAATTTTTTAATGCATCAATACAACAAAAGTGAAAACATCTCCCTACCAGTGGCCGCAG
>CANJDY010000346.1 GCA_947472635.1 Chitinophagaceae bacterium | reverse complement strand
CTTCTCAAAAAAAACAACATATTTCCAATGATCCCAATGGCGTGCAGGCTGCCATCAGAATTGCCAGGCCATTCCCTAATCGGCATCATCCCGATTTTATGAATGTGATGGTGCTTAACACGGTATTTGGTGGATTCTTTGGATCAAGGCTCATGAGTAATATTCGTGAAGACAAGGGATATACGTATGGTATCCATAGCTATGTTCAAAATCATATCCAGGAAAGTGCCTGGATGATCAGCACTGAAGCTGGCAAGGAAGTAAGTGAAGCTACTGTTACAGAGGTATACAAAGAGATGGACCTGTTAAGGAACACCCTGATTGACGAAGAGGAATTGCTGCTGGTGAGAAATTATATGATCGGTTCCATTTTGGGCGACCTCGATGGACCCTTTCAGATTATTGGAAGGTGGAAGAATATTATTTTAAACAATTTGGACGAACAATATTTTTATGATTCCATCAAAGCAATTAAAACTATTTCAGCCGAAGAAATAAAGGCACTTGCTGAAAAGTATTTGAAACCGGAAGATTTTTACGAATTGGTGGTTATTTAAATGGAAAGTATTTTGGTAATAGGAAGAAATTACTATTTGCTGGTAAGACATAGGTTTTACTAAAAAAATACAGTAAAATTACTAGTCGATTTTATATACCCGTTTCAAAAAAGAAAAATGAAATTTTTACTGAAAATCTTGATTACTACAGTCAATGCATTTATACTCGCTTATCTTCTGCCAGGGATAGTAATTAACGATATTTATACAGCCCTGGCAGTGGCGGTATTGTTGGCGATATTAGACGCTACCATTAAACCCCTATTAATCATTCTTACACTTCCAGTTACTATTTTCTCGCTGGGGTTATTCTTGTTTGTGATTAATGCGGTTATTATTTTAATGGCTGAGCATTTTGTCAATGGCTTTAAGGTAGCGGGTTTTTGGGATGCCTTATTATTTAGCATCCTATTGTCTTTCTTCAATTCCTTTGTTCATAAAAGGGCTTTTCCAGCGAAGCAGCCCAATCAAAATGGGTAGTCGACTCACAAAATCAGCTTTTTCTTACCTATGTTGTAGCATATGCTTCCTCATGGAGTGAATCTGCAAAAGCTCACCCATCTATGTTTGTGTTTTATCTTTTATATTCATAGCCCTAGTGTTCTCAGGTATGTAATTTTTCTTAAAGGATTAATCATCTTCTTTTCCTTCTTTTTGTGCCCCCTCACTTTTTTGCACATTTGCCGTACTAATTTCTGTATGCCTGATTTGTCCTCCTAGATATCCGGTTCTAGCCACTAGCCCAAAACTAATAATTGAAATCAGCAGTGTCACAATGGAAATAAGCTTCGACCAAGTACTATTTTTATAAGTCAGGTAAAGAGCTAAGAGCGAAGCGGCACCTAAAATAATTAGACTTATAAGGGCGAACATAGCAAATGCTTCATGTTTCTTGATTATATTTTCTACTACACCTGGTATATCTTCTACTGCTTCTTCAGCACCTTCTCCTGTAAGGTAGGAGATACCAGCGCTTATTGACGATATTGCCAGTAAATAATATGCCGCCATCTTGGTTGTATTACTTGAAGTCCACAGTCCATAGCCTAACACGAAAGCTCCAAGTATGGAACCAAAAATTGGAAGATGGGTAATCACTAAATGCAGATGTACCGGGTCCATAATTTTATAATTGTAAGGTGAAAAAATTCATGCTGAATGTTTGTTCGGTTGTAGGTAAACTGTATCCAAAGTGGCGGCTTCAATCCTGCTTAATTTTAGCTATTTATTTTTTATGCTTCCCTGAGTAAGTTGAACTATTTAATTAATAATTACTATGAGATTGGTCATAAAGAAGGGTGATAGGGAAGACGTTTTTTTGAAAGAAACAAAATTCAATGTTGGCAAATCGACGGTAGGTTATATGATTATCGGCGTAGGCATCCTTCAAAAAACTGCCAAAAGTCGACGATTCAATTGAGAGCTGGGTGGTTAATCCTACCTTCAGTGAATCAGGTGGGCAGCTTCAGTGTAAGGGTGGCAATTTAAAGAGGCAGGTTGAGTCCCTACCCATTTTTATAACCGGCAGCGTTGCCGGTAACGATGCCGGCTATATAAAAATGTAAAAAATACACAAAAAAGCTTCAATATTGAATAAATATCTAACAAAATGCCGTAAAATTTAATTTTATTTAATAGGTCCTGAAAATTAGCCTATCATTATTCCCCTTAATATTACATTTCAAATTTTTCCTCAATGGGCTATTTGTGTTTGTCCGGTAGCGTTGAGAGGGAAATTGAAAAATAGGGGTGGAGTATTTTGGTCCACCAGTCATAATCAAAACAAATGCTTCGATTGCCAACTATAACTGCCACACGCTGTACCCTTTTACTCAAACAGGTACTAGTAATTCCTTTTATATTTTTTTCTCGGCAAGTAATTAGGGGTAAGTTGTATTATACAGTATTGGGCCAATTACAAAGGAGCGGCTATCAAATCAACAACCAATCAAATATTTACGTTTAATACCAAATCTTAAATTATGAACATGCAATTTACTCGAAAACTAATAAAACTGTGTAAATCAACCATCGGCCGGCTAATGATGGTTACTGGTTTTATGATTGGCTTTTCTGTTTGCGCTTTGGCACAAAGCAAGGGGATAAAAATAACTGGGGTAGTGATAGATGCACAAGGGCAAGTAATTGCAGGTGCAAGTATTAAAGTAAAAGGAAGCACTACCGCAACTGCTTCGGACGCTAGTGGTAAGTTTAGTCTTACAGTGGCCAATACTAAGGCAGTTATTCAAGTAAGTAATATCGGGTATTCCACTAAGGAAGAAACCGTAGGTAGTCAAAAACTGCTAAATATTACCCTTTCAGAAGATAGCAAATTGCTAAGCGATGTGGTAGTGATTGGTTATGGACAGGTAAAACGGAAGGATTTGACTGGTTCTGTGTCTTCCGTACAAATGTCGGATTTGGCGAAAGCTCCCGTAAAATCTTTTGACGATGCCTTGGGTGGAAGGGTTTCGGGCGTTCAGGTAACTTCACCTGATGGAATGCCTGGTGCAGCACCCACCATTTTGATCAGGGGCGGAAATTCCGTTACACAAGATAACTCTCCATTATATGTAATAGATGGATTTCCTATTGAAAATTTTAATACGAACTCCATTAATCCTTCAGATATTGAATCAATCGATGTGCTAAAAGATGCTTCCTCTACAGCCATTTATGGTGCAAGAGGTGCTAATGGAGTAATCATGATTACCACCAAAAAAGGACTTGTAAGCGCACCAAAAGTTGCTTACAGAGCTTATTACGGAATGCAGGAGAATACTAAAAAAATAAAATTAATGGACCCTTACGAATTTGTAAGGTATCAGTTGGATGTGGATTCCATTCCATCTGAAGGAAGTAGCAGTCTTGTTATCTATGATATTTTTAGTGCAACTAAAAATCCAACTGGAAAAAAGACGCTATTCGACTATTATATTCCGGGTATTGACTG
>CANJDY010000345.1 GCA_947472635.1 Chitinophagaceae bacterium | reverse complement strand
GATGTGGCGCATAGATTTAGACGCCCCTCAATACCCTGAAGGATTGCGCATGCTAATTTATGCCAATAAACTCGCCGGAAATATAGATATTATCAACGGACTAAATCACTATATCGGAATGAAGACATTACATGCCGATGACTTTATAGAATTCAAAGTACTTCCTGGTATTATTCTATTTTTTGCATTATTATTTGTTATTGTAGCTATTGTAGCTAAGAGAAAATGGATGAATTTCTTATGCATACTTTTCATCCTTTTTGGTGTAGTTGCAATGATTGATTTCTGGCGATGGGAATATAACTATGGCCACCATCTTAATCCTGAGGCTGCTATCATCGTTCCTGGAATGTCCTACCAGCCGCCTTTAATAGGATTTAAACAATTACTCAATTTCGGCGCCTATTCAATTCCTGATATAGGAGGATGGATTTTTGTTGCCGTAGGGTTAATTTTATTAGGACTGGTAATCTATGAAAGAAGAAAGCATAAAAAGCAAGTTTCTATTTCCAACACAATTCTATTCATTTTAATTGGATGCATTACCCTTAGTATAAGTGGATGCAGCAGCTCCCCCAATCCAATACGTATTGGAAAAGACAACTGTGATTATTGTAAAATGACCATTAGCGACAAAAGATTTGGAGCAGAAATAGTAACCAAAAAAAGCAAGGTGTATAAGTTTGACGACGAGCATTGCATCATTGAATTTATCAAATCCAATAAAATTGAAAAAAAAGATATCGCGGATTATTACTTTACCAATTTCAGCATTCCTAACCAGTTAATTAAAGTTTCTGATGCCCATTTTCTACAAAGCCCTGCCCTCAAAAGTCCAATGAATGGGAACATTGCCGCTTTCGAAAATGAAGACAGCCTAGAAAAAACATTCTCGCAGATTAATGGAAATAAAATATCCTGGGAGGAAATGCAGCAATGATTAAACTACTATTTATTGCAAATTGCCTTTTTGCCATTACCGTTTCCGCAAAAACCATTCACGTAGGTGCTAACCGCAACTATAAAAATATTACGGCGGGCATTGCAGCAGCTACCTCAGGCGACACAGTACTCGTAGACGCAGGTCTTTACAGAGAGAAAAAATTAATCATCCGTAAATATATTATTTTAAAGGGTATTGGTTATCCTACATTGGATGGTGAAAAAAAATTTGAAATTATCGCTATCAAGGCAAATGGAGTAGTTGTGGAGGGTTTTAGAATAATACATTCCGGCATTTCAAATCTTGAAGATCTAAGTGGAATAAAAGTATACGACTGCAGTCATGTAACTATAAAAAATAATATACTCGAGGATACATTTTTCGGCATTTATATACAAAATGGAGTCAATTGTACCATAGAAAACAACCAGCTTACCGCCCAGGGTGGCGAAGAACAGCAAAATGCCAATGGCATCCACTGTTGGAAATGCGATAGTATGCGCATCATCGGCAATAGGGTGTCGGGACATAGGGATGGCATATATTTTGAATTTGTAAAAAACTCAATCATAATGCGTAATACTGCTGATAAAAATATTCGGTATGGATTGCATTTTATGTTTTCAAACGATGACACGTATATAAGTAATATTTTCAGCAATAATGGATCGGGAGTATCCGTAATGTTCAGTAAGCACATCAAAATGGTTAACAATTATTTTGAAGAGAACTGGGGAGATGCTGCTCATGGAATTTTATTGAAAGAAATATCCGATGGATATATGAGTGGAAATCATTTTTCAAAAAACACCAGTGCCATTTTTATGGAAGGAGCCAGCAGGGTTTATATGAAACACAATACATTTGAAAACAATGGATGGGCATTAAAAATACAGGCTAGTTGCATGGAAGTAGTGCTGGAAGAAAATAATTTTATCGGCAACACCTTTGATGTAGGCACCAATGGGTCACTGGTACAAAATACATTCAATCATAATTACTGGGACAAATACGAAGGCTACGACCTCAATAAGGACAAGATTGGAGATATCCCCTACCGTCCGGTAAGTATGTATTCAATGATTGTGGAAAAATACCCACCGGCAATGATCTTATTCAGAAGTTTCATAACCGCATTATTGGATAAAACTGAAAAAATATTACCCAGTATTACGCCAGAAAATTTAAAAGACAATGCTCCATTAATGAAGAAAGCATTTTAAAATGACCTCTTTTAAAGAAATCAGCTTAATTAAAATAAACCACTATGATCATTGCAAGTAACGTGACCAAAAAATTCGGGAAATTAAAAGCATTGGACAATGTATCCACTTTCTGTAACAAGGGAGAATGCATTGCGCTGATTGGTCCCAATGGCAGTGGCAAGACCACCTTGATAAAATCAATTCTGGGTATGGTAGTTCCCGATAGTGGCTTTATCACTTTTAAGGATAAAAATATATTACACCATTGGCAATATCGAGACGAGATTGGGTATATGCCTCAAATAGGCCGGTACCCAGACAATATGACCATTGGACAGGTATTGAGTATGATGAAAGATATCAGAAACAAAAAAAACGCTTTGGATGAGGATTTGATACAATCGTTTTCATTACACCAACTGCTCAATAAAAGAATGAGTACATTATCAGGCGGTACCCGGCAAAAAGTAAGTGCAGCACTTGCTTTTCTTTTTGACCCTACAGTGCTTATATTAGATGAGCCCACTGCCGGACTCGATCCTATAGCATCGGAAATATTAAAAGAAAAAATAATTGCAGAAAAAGAAAAAGGAAAATTAGTATTAATTACTTCTCATATTTTAAGCGAACTGGATGACTTGGTAAGCAGAATTATTTATATGCAAGACGGCAAATTGGTATTTCATAAAAGTATTGAAGCCGTAAGAGAAGACACAGGAGAAGTCAAACTTTCAAAGGCAATTGCAAGGGTAATGAGCAATCAATCAATGGTTGAATAGTGCATTAAATACCCAAATATTGGTAGACTACTAAAGGTCGAATGGTAAAACTGAAAATACAAAAAATGATTAAAATAGTAAAATACGTAATCACTGATATACTCCGAAACAAAATCGTGTTGGTATACACCCTGTTTTTAATGGCTTCCGCTTTCAGTGTATTTGGGCTAGAAGACAACAGCAGCAAAGGCTTACTGAGTTTATTGAATATCATACTAATTGTAGTACCGCTGGTGAGTATTATTTTTTCTGCCATTTATGTTTACAATAGTGCAGAATTTATTGAACTACTCGTAAGCCAACCATTAAAAAGGAAATCAATCTGGCTAAGTATATTTGCTGGTTTGGCAACATCACTTTCGATTGCGTTTTTAATAGGAGCAGGCATTCCAATACTAATTTACCAGGCCAATGGTATTGGATTTACCATGCTAGCAGTGGGGATATTACTGAGCGTAATTTTTGTATCCATTGCTATGCTTGCCACTGTTAAAACAAGAGATAAAGCAAAAGGCATTGGGGCTGCCATTATGCTATGGTTGTACTTCTCGTTACTCTTCGATGGTTTTGTTTTATTCCTACTGTT
>CANJDY010000344.1 GCA_947472635.1 Chitinophagaceae bacterium | reverse complement strand
TCGCAATGCAGTTTTTTTTCCGATGCCTGGCAATTTGGCAAATTCGGCTACAGCATTTTCTAAAAGCGAAGAAGAAAAAATCATGGAACGAAGTTAACGGATAATTGATTAGTTAGAAACTGGTTGGGAGATACAATGTCTGAATTAATTTCGAATTGAAAAATCGTTACCTAAAATTTGACATCTCGTTCATTGTCCCAATTAGCCTTGATGGTTAATTTACTATCAAGGGTGATGGCTTTTTCAGGCTGTACTTTTTTTGTGTAACTACCTGGGTCCCAGACTCCATTTTTATTAGCATCAAAAAATATCCGCAGTTCATATTCTCCAGGAACAAATAATTTGTCACTCCATTGCGCAGCAGTAATGGGAATAGATTTAAATATTTCCTCACCTTTAACAAATTGCAAAACTGGGTGGATGACCGAAGCAAGGTTACTGAAACGGATTACCAGACTGCCATAAGCGCTTTCCTTTTTTGCAATAAACCGGATGGTATCCTGTTTGGATAATTCAGTTCCGCTTGAATCACTGAATGCATCTTTAAATACCAAAAGTCTGTATTGGGCGCCTTCATTCCATTTTGTTTGAATGGATATATTTTTCTGGGTACTGTCTATTGTTATTTTTGCACCAATTTTATTGAAGTTGGTATCAGTTAAAATTATTTTTTTTGTGTCCATGGTTTTTAATGGACGGTTAATTGACAATACAAAATCGGTGAGTAAATCCTGTTCATTGTTGCTTAAGTTGGTAGTGTATTTTAATTTTTTGTCAAGTTGCCCAGCCGTTTTTCCAGGTACAGCTACAGTTTTTACTATTTTTTTCTCTTCTTTTTCCTCTGCATAGGCATACAACTTGATGGGTAAAAAATTTTCAGCTGCTATTACTGCTGAGTCAGCAAAGGCAAATACTTCAATTTTTGAGTTATAGGTTTTTCCGCCATCGCCATCTTTTAGTGCATAAATTTTGTAGGAACCGGCCGAAAGGTATTTGAAAGCGAAATTTCCGGAACTGTCTAGTTTCGCAATATAATTAGGCTTTCTTTTTTGCACCGAGGAATCATCTGCAGTCCGGTACAACAGAGCAATGATGGTGCTATCTGCTTTACCTGTTTGGGCTATTATTACCCGACCAGTTATTTGTAGTGAATCAATCGTTTTTCCTGTAGAGAATACGTAGCTGAAATTTTTATAAGGGTTGCCCTCATTATTATCCCTGATGGCATTACCGAAATTAATGGTATAGGTGGTGTTGTCGAGCAAGCTGTCTTTTAATTTTACCGTTACTGTTTTTAATTTAAATTCAATGAGCGGGTTGGTTTTTGGAAATGGCGATACCAGTACATTGTTTTGTACATCCTGCACATCTACATACTCATTAAAATTAAGGGTGATTTTATTGCCCGTAAAATTTGTGTTAAGTAATTTAGGATTGGCACTTACCAATATGGGTGGGAGACTATCCCTTGGTCCACCGGTAGGAGATCCAATCTGCGCGCACCCTGTACCTGTGATGGAAATAAAGTAAATGGCAATAATGGCAGCCGTACAATATAGTAATGAGTGAATTTTCATTGATTGATATTATACTGCAAACTTAGGCTGTTTCTTTTGTTTGCAGTAGTTTGAAAATGATAAAATTAGCTTAATGCGCTGGGGCTAGTGGTAGAGCGGCCTTTTAGCTGAGTTTTTTCAAAATTTCCCACTAGTGGTCGGGTTCGCATTTTCGGCTTTGTTGGCGGTGACTCATCCCCTCCGGTGACTCACCGGATACTTTTATTTTATTAAAAGCCACAACATTCACTGGCAAAAATTGTTATTTGCATAAACAGTTACTATGAGTAAGGTCTACAGCATTAAAACAGTACAAAAATTACCTATCAGTTTGGAGGAAGCCTGGGCTTTTTTTAGCAGTCCTGCCAATTTAAAAGAGATTACCCCCGATGAATTGGGTTTCAACATTGTATCCAAGCACCATGGAGAAAAAATGTATCCGGGACAAATTATTGAATATAAGGTGAGTCCGGTATTGCATATTCCCATTTACTGGATGACTGAAATTACCCATGTGGAGGATAAAAAATATTTTGTGGATGAGCAGCGATTTGGTCCTTATGCGATGTGGCACCACCAGCATCATTTTAAATCGGTGGAAGGAGGAGTGGAGATGACTGATATTGTACATTACAAGCTGCCGTTCTGGTTTTTGGGAGATATTGCCCATTTCCTTTTCGTAAAAAAGCAGCTACAAGGGATTTTTGACTATCGATTTGCTAAGACAGAAAAACTGTTCAAGCGATAGACTTTCAGCAATAGTATGTAAGGATGATATGCGTGTTTTGTTTGGGTAATATTACCCTGGCATGCGGGTAATGTATTTTTCCATTTGTTTGATCTGGTCGGCAATTTGCGGGGTGGTGGGTTTAAGCCCTTTCGCCTTTTTAAAATAGTCTTTCCCGGCTCTGAATTCCCTTTTATTGATCATGATGGAAGAAAGTTGAAGATAGGCAGCAGCCTCGTTTTCCTTATCAGGCAAGCCCGAGCGAATGGCTCCGCGAATATAGCTTTCTGCCTGTTTCATATCGCCTTTTTGCATGGCTAGCATGCCCAGCTGCAGTTTATTGGCCCCTTCTGCCTGTTTCATTTGGCCACCCATTAAACCAGAACCGTCGCCCATTAATTCCTGGCTTATTTTTAAGTTCTTTTCAGCACCGGCAAAATCTTGGTCTACCATATCTAAATTGCCTTTTACAGTATAGTAAACCGAACGGATAGGTTTGATTAACAAGGCGGGGAACCAGATGGATCCTAGCACTTTTTTGGCGCCTTCCATATCGCCGGTTTCCATACATTCCTGTATCAAGCGCATGGGGCCAAATACAAAATGACCTACAATTAATATCACGGCTATCAGATAAAGTACAAAGGATGGCCAAAAGCTTGCTTGTACATTGGTAAAAATGGCTAGGGCCAACAATACGATTCCGATCCAAAGTCGGTATTTAATTACTACGTTCAACCACTTCATATGCTTAATTTGTTAGGATGGCAAAGATAAGGGTAAGAAAATTACGAACACGGAATGCAGGGGCTTTGAAGGGCTAAAAAACTAAATTGGTCTATAAATCAATCAATGTTGGATACTATTGTGTTGTTTGTTACTTTTGCACTCCCAATTCAGCACCTGTATTGCTCAATTGTGCCAATGGTCCCGTAGTTCAGTGGATAGAATAGATGTTTCCTAAACATTAGACACAAGTTCGATTCTTGTCGGGACCACCACCTATTTTAGAACCCTTACATCGTAAGGGTTTTGTTGTTTTATAAAACCAAGGGTAGTGACCTAGTGCCCTGTGTAGCAACACTTCATTCTGCTACACAATTACTTACCCAATTTTAATCTAATCAATTGATTATCAATACTAATAAATGGATTGAAAAGAACAGCTGTTTCCTAGTATTAGACACAAGTTCGATTTGTCTGGACCTCCCAACATTTTTAGAAAACCAAGGGTAGCAGCATCATTCAATTAGCC
>CANJDY010000343.1 GCA_947472635.1 Chitinophagaceae bacterium | reverse complement strand
AGCATTTTATAATCCTCTTTTCTAATCAGAAAAAATAAAAATTAAAAACATTTCCATGAAAAAAGTAAACATAGCAATTTTTGGTGTTGGCCGTATAGGAAAAATTCACCTTAAAAATTTACTCCGATTCCCGGGAGTGAATGTGGTGGCAGTAGCAGATACACATTATCCTGCGGATGAATTTAAAAAAGAATTTACAAATGTTTTTTTCTCTTCCAACCCGGAAGAAGTATTGGCTTTGCCTGCAGTAGAAGCGGTGTTGATATGTACACCTACCAGTTCTCACGCTGCAATGATTGAGTTGGCGCTTCAATCGGGTAAACATATTTTTTGCGAAAAACCGGTGGATCTTTCTTTGGAAAGAACGAAAGCCTTGGTTGATATGGCCAATCAATCTGGTGTCAAATTGATGCTTGGTTTTAATAGACGTTTTGATCCAGATTTTTTACAAGCGCGTAAAAGTATACAGGATGGACGCATTGGGGATATTCAGATAATAAAAATAACCGGTCGTGACCCGGGATTACCACCCTTGGATTATATTAAAAACTCTGGCGGCTTGTTTATGGACATGGCAATTCACGATTTTGATATGGCCCGGTACATGATGGGTAAGGAGGTGAAGGAAGTGTATTCTAGAGGACTGGTATTGGTAGACAAGCAGGTGGGTGAAGTGGGTGATATAGATACAGCATTGACTACATTGATATTCGAAGATGACACCTATGCTGTTATTGACAATAGTCGCAAAGCGGTTTATGGTTATGATCAACGTTTGGAAGTATTTGGAAACAAGGGAATGATTCAGGTGGAAAATAATCAGCACAATCGCAACGTAGTGTTTGATGCCGAAGGAATACACCTGTCATTGCCGTTAGACTTTTTTATGGATCGCTATGCAGCATCTTACCTTAATGAAATTCAATGTTTTGTTGATGCCATCAGTAAGGATGCGCCCATACCGGTTAGTGGAGACGATGGTTTGAAAGCAACTATTATTGCAGTTGCCGCCAAAAAATCGGTGCTGGAAGGAAGACCGGTGGCTATCAGTGAAATTACTGCTAGTTTGTAAAATAATGGATGGTCCTAAACCTATGACAAAAAAAATATCCATAAAAGATATTGCCGCCAAAGCGGGTGTTTCACTTACCACAGTCTCGATTGTGTTAAATGGTCGTGCAAAAGAAATGAAAATTAGTGATGCGATGGCGCACAAAATTCTTGCGTTGGGGGAAAAAATGAATTACCGCCCCAACCATTTTGCAAAGGGACTAAGAACCGGAAAAACCAATACCATCGGGTTGATTGTAGATGACATCTCTAACTATTTTTTTGGACACCTAGCCAATATTGTAGAAGAGGAGGCAGATAAATTGGGTTATACCGTTATGTTTTGCAGTAGCGAAAACAACGAGGGAAAGTCTCGCCACATTCTAAACATGCTGGTGGATAAACACATGGATGGATACATCATTGCACCTACCAAGGCGATGCTCCCTGAATTAGAAAAACTTGTGAAAGAAAAAAAACCCGCCGTTTTAATTGATCGTTATTACCAACAACTAGATTCCAGTTATGTAACCATCGATAATATCAATGGAAGCATGGATGCAGTAAATTATTTAGCTCGGAGAGGGCATAAAAAAATCGCTTTGGTTACCAATCTTACCGACCAGTTACAAATGCTGCAGCGTATGGAGGGGTATCAACAGGGATTGAAAAAAAATCAGCTCCGACTAAATCATCAAATCATCAAAAAAATACCTTTTGGGTTAACTGCTGAAAAAGTAGTGATGGAGATTAAGGACTTTGTAGAATCACAAGAAAATTCTATAGATGCCATCTTTTTTACTTCTAATAATCTCGGCGTGGCAGGATTAGAAGCTTTGCGTAGTATCGGAAAAAAAATACCGGATGACATTTCGGTACTTTGCTTTGATGATAATGATCTTTTTCGATTAGGGATGCCTGGCATTACAGTGGTTTCACAACCGATAAAAGCCATTGCAAAAAAGGCTGTTGAAATATTGATTCATCAAATCAATGAACGATCAACGAGTGTTGAACACATTGTATTAAACACTGTAATGATAGAAAGGGAATCCGTAAAGTGATTTTATAGAGCGCCCCAGCAAATTTTTCAATTTGGATGTTTCAGATGAAAAATGAAATATTAATAATTTACCAAACGATAAACACTCAGACTGATACCATTTTAAAAAAAATCCTAAAAATTAGGGAAGCCTATATTTTAAAAGTTCCATATGATAAAAAAATATTTTTTTAAAAAGGCTTTCCAATTGCCTTTGTTGGCTGCAACTTTTTTACTGCTTTCCTATTCTGTCAATGAGGGTTCGAAATCAATTGTTACCGTTGTTGACAAACCGGAAACCAATCAGCAAAACAGTTTTTATCTCAATAACAGAGCTCCATTAGTACAAAATGCTTTTTTAAAATTGCCTGTAACGGCCGTTAAGCCAAAGGGATGGCTGAAAGAGTATTTGGTGCGTCAAACAAATGGTCTTACTGGAAACCTTGGAAGTATTAGTGCTTGGTTGCAGAAAAAAAATAATGCTTGGCTGTCGAAAGATGGAAAGGGTGAATTTGGTTGGGAAGAAGTTCCTTATTGGTTGAAAGGCTATGCCAACCTGGGCTATATTTTAAATGACCCCAAAGTGATTACTGAGTCAAAAGTGTGGTTGGAAGGTGTTTTAAATAGCCAGCGTAGTGATGGTGATTTTGGCCCCACCGTTATTGACAAAAATGGGGCAGAAGATTTTTGGCCAAAAATGATCATGTTGTATTGTCTGCAATCCTATTATGAATATTCCAATGACCAGCGGGTCATCGGATTTATGCGACATTTTTTTGAATACCAATTAAATTATCCAGAGGATAAATTCCTTCAGCGTTTTTCATATTGGCAAGGCTTGCGTGCGGGGGATAATTTGCACAGCGTTTTATGGTTGTACAACACTACCGGTGAAAGCTGGCTGCTAGATTTGGCAAAAAAAATTCACAGAAATACGGTGAGTTGGATAAGTAGAAGTTCAACAATTAAAAGGGGCACTCATAAAAAAATAGTGGGCGAAAAATGGCCGGATTGGTATCAGCAATTACCTGATTGGCACAATGTAAATGTCGCCCAGGGCTATCGTGAACCAGCAACCTATTTCCAGCTTAGCAACGATGTAAAAGATTTACAGGCAAGTTATGATGTGTTCAATATTGTACGTAAGTATTTCGGACAAGTTCCCGGAGGTTTATTTGGCAGTGATGAAGTTGCAAGGCCGGGATTTTCTGATCCTCATCAAGGAATGGAAACCTGCGGGATGGTAGAAGAAATGAATTCGGCCGAACACATGATGCGGATTACCGGTGATATTTTTTGGGGCGACCATGCAGAAAATGTGGCTTTCAACTCTTACCCTGCTGCAGTAATGCCCGACTTTAAATCATTGCGTTATATCACCAGTCCAAATATGGTATTGAATGATGCGCTAAACCACAGTCCAGGTATTAACAACGCGGGACCATTTTTAATGATGAATCCTTTTAGTTCT
>CANJDY010000342.1 GCA_947472635.1 Chitinophagaceae bacterium | reverse complement strand
GGACCAATAAAAAATTTATTGACCGATTTACCAAAATGGAAGCCGCCGCTTCTTTATCTGGAAAAGAGTTGCATGATATGAGTTTAGCAGAAATGGACGATATCTGGAATCAAATAAAGCGATCCTAAGCCTTTTTATATTAGGCGAGCTAATAGTCAGTTTTTTGTAATGCCAACAGAATAATTTTCATGCTGCATGTGCAGTTAATATAATTTTATTTTGCAAAACTATAGTTCCTTCAAGCAGTTTTTTATAAGAAATAGTTACCTATTGGTAACTGCTGCCTGGTTGGTAACGATCTCTTTTATCATTGATAATTACCTTACAGGAAATGCTTCGCCCAAAACGGTTGCCAAAAACCTAAGTAGCTTTATTGCGGGGCAGCAAAATGATTTTGACACCATCGCCTCCGATACGTTTCTTTTGGATCGACTTGCCAGTCAGCACTATGATGAGGGGGTGCTTCAACGGCTTGCCAGCAAAGAATATTTTCTATTTGTATATCAAAAGAAAAATTACTGGGATCATTTTAATCTGCTTTTTTGGTCTACACAGGTAGTTGACCCGATGGGGTCGATTTCGATTATGCGTCAGAAAACAGGGTTTATTCAATTGTCGAATGGTTATTATGTTTGGCAAAAAAGCAATTATAAAGACCTTACCCTTGTAGCATTAATACCTATTAAATGGAATTATGCCATTACCAATGACTACCTTACCAATAGCTTTGTAACCGGTAAAAATATTGAGAAGTCATATTCGATTGCTGATAAACAACTGACACACTTGGTTTATTCAGCGGAGGGGAAATTCCTTTTTTCTTTGGTTCCCAAATCGGCTGCCAGCATCGTTCATAATAATCTATTGGCTTTTATTTTACGAATGATTGCGGTAGTCTTTATATTGTTTTTTATACAATTGATTGCTGGTTATATTGTACAAAAAAACTTTTACAAGGGTGTTTCATTTTTGATATTGCTGGTGATCGGCTTACGGATAGCCAGTTATTATTTCCCCATTCCTGTAAATTTTCGCCAGTTTGAATTATTCGATCCAGCGATCTATGGTTCAAATAGTATATCCCGGTCACTGGGCGATTTACTGATTAATTCGATTTTGTTTTTATGGGTGGTTCTTTTTACTCGCTTTTATATTCAGGAAAAAAAGGTGGTTCTGCTGGTGCCGTCCAACATTGTTAAGTGGGGGACAGTACTTTTAGGAGCAGGCTTTTTGATATTCAGCACCTTTGTCTGCGGCCATATTTTCAGGTCGATGGTGGCGGATTCAAATATATCTTTTGATGTAGTCAATTTCTATACCCTTTCGGTGTACAGTGTGATTGGATTTGTTGTTTTTGGATGTATAGCCATAGGGTATTTTTTGACAACACAAATTGTCATCTATCTGCTTCAACCTTTGCTGCCGAAGAATATCTTGGTGCGATTATTGATTATATCTATTGAAGGGCTGTTGGTATTAACGCTTCGGCTAAGTTACCCTGCCGTGCTATTTGAATTATGCCTGTTGCTATGGTTATTGATCTACCTATTGTTGCTCAACAATAAATACCTGTTCTTGCTGGCATCAGCAATTATCTCCTCGAGATTTATTTTTTGGTTGTTTCTCTTTTCTATATCCATCGCTTCTATCATTTTGGTTGAAAACAACAAAAAAGAAATTGAACAGCGGAAACATTATGCAGAAATACTGGCCATTAAGGCGGATCCATCTAGTGAGCGACTAATGAATACCGTACTGCTTGATTTTAGTAGCGATGCACTTGCCCCTTTATTTGGGTTATTTAAAAATGCAATATCCAACAAGTCAGTAAAGGATAGTTTATTGAATGATAATTTTACAGGTTATTTGAATAAATATGATACTAGGATATTCACTTTTGATGCGGATGAAAAGCCCCTGTTCAATGAAGATTCCTCAAGTTTTACTATCCTAACCTCTATTCTAAATACCCAGGCAAAACCTACTGCAATAGCAGGGTTGTATTTTTATGATGTTTCTTATGACCGGTTTAATTACATCAGTAAAAAAGAAATCATTGATTCTGCCAGCAAACTTTTAGGTTATGTTTTCATTCTGGCAAGCCCCAAAAAATACAAAACGGATGCATTGTACCCCGAATTATTTTTAAAAGGCTATGAATCTTCCATAGAAAATTCGCCGGTGTATTTTTATGCAGTATACAATCAACTTAAATTAGTGAGTACCCACAATGATTACTCCTTTCCACTTCAATTGCCTTTTAGCAATTCCTACCCATCGGCTTTTCAATCTGTTAAGAAAAAGGGTTTCGATGAGCTTTGGTACAAATCCGGAGCAGGAAAAGAAGTGGTGATTGTTAAGAAGGACAATTTTTTTATTGAAGCCACCACCTTGTTTTCCTACCTATTTTGTACTTTTTTATTTATTTCTGTCGTTTGTTGGCTACTTACTGCAATGATTCGCTCCCGCTTGCATTTGCGCGAATTGGGCAGATATTGGCAAATGAGTATTCGTAATCAGGTACACAGTACTATTATTTTTATCAGCCTTAGCGCATTTATTATTGTAGGCTTTGCCACCATTTTGTTTTTCATTGACCGATTTAATTATCGTAACCGAGAACAATTGGGAAGTACCATCCGGATTATGCAAAACGAGGTAAGCTCAGCTTTATCCGATATGGTTGTATTTGAAGATGTGATAAAGGTGTATGACGATCTATACCTTAACAGGCTAAATAAGGTAATCACTAAAATCTCCGAGGCACATGCGGTGGATATTAACTTTTATGATTTGGATGGAACGCTGAGGGCTTCTTCACTGCCTCTTCCCTACAGAAAGGGAATTGTAAGTAGCAAAATGAATCCGAGTGCTTATTATCATTTGCATCACTTGAAGGAGATTCAGTTTTTTAAGGAGGAAACAATTGGTAGTTTGCAATTCCTTAGTAATTATGTGCCCCTGATGGATGAAACGGGTAAAGCATATGCTTACCTGAACATCCCCTATTTTACTTCTCATTCTAAACTTCGCCAAGAGATATCGAATTTCTTGGTAGCTATCATTAACCTCAATGCATTTATATTTTTGATTGCTGGTATTGTGGCATTTTTTATTACCAATCGGATTACCCGTTCTTTTTCGTTTATCAGCAATAAAATGAAGGCAGTTAGTCTGGGGCAAAGGAATGAGATCATCATCTGGAATCGTAGGGATGAGATAGGGGACCTTGTGGACGAGTATAATAAGATGGTTGCCAAATTAGATGACAGTGCAGTAGCACTTGCTAAAAATGAACGAGAGGGCGCTTGGCGTGAGATGGCAAGACAGGTAGCGCATGAAATTAAAAATCCTCTTACACCCATGAAACTAAGTCTGCAATATCTTCAACGGGCTATTGAAAAAAATAAAGGGGATATCCATGAATTGACTGCAAGTGTTGCTCGAACGTTGGTAGAGCAAATTGACCACCTGAGCCAAATTGCAGCAGAGTTTTCGCAGTTTGCCAATATTGGCAATCCTCGCAGAGAGGTATTTGATCTGAATGAAACAATTCAGTTATTGAT
>CANJDY010000341.1 GCA_947472635.1 Chitinophagaceae bacterium | reverse complement strand
CAACAATATGGAGTGCGGATTGACCATTAAGAATTATGCCAATATTCAAGTGGGCGATATTGTAGAGGCTTTTGAAGAGCTAGAAGTGAAGCGTACCTTGTAGAGATATCTAATTGATGTAAGTTGTAGCAGCTGTTTTATTTGGATATTTTCAATCCCTATTGTGGGCGTTCATTTTTGTAACTGCATACAAACATTTGTTAAACATACTTACCAAAAGGGCTATTGATAAAATAGCTCTTTATTTTTGATGACTGTGCGGGTGAATGTTTTTATCAAAGCTTTTGATGCGGACATTTCAGTCACTGTAAAATTTGAGGACTTAATAATCATTATGAATACGAAGAGACTTTTTTTATTGTTAGCAGCCAATGGGTTTTTGTGGATGAGTGCTTTTGCTCAACCCAAAAAAATGGTGGCCGATAAGATCATTGCGGTGGTAGGAGATAAAATAGTATTAAAAAGTGATATTGATAACAGTATCCAGGATATGGAACGCCAGGGAATGGAAGTACCTGCCAACGCCCGTTGTTTGACACTCGAGCAGGCTATGGGCATCAAAGCCCTGGTTTTACAAGCCGAAAAAGATTCATTACCCGTAACAGAGGAAGAAATTGCGGCTGATATTGATAACCAGATTCGTTATTTTATTAGTTCCTATGGTACCAAGGAAAAGTTAGAAGAAATTTCTGGCAAAACAGTCTATCAGTTAAAAGAAGATTTTAAAGAAGGTTTTCGCGATAGAAAACTCGCTGCTGCCATGCGCAACAAAATTGTAGAGGGCATTCGCATCACCCCCAAAGAAGTAAATAATTATTTCGATAAATTACCCAAGGATAGTTTGGCGTTTTATGAAAGCGAGTTGGAAATTGGTCAAATTGTTCGCTATCCCAAGGCTAGTCGGGAGGCTGAAGAATATTGCGTAGACCAGCTCAAAGAATTTAAACTTCAGCTAGAAAGTGGAAAAAAGGAAATGAAGACGCTGGCGGCTTTGTATTCGGATGATCCAGGAAGTAAAGACAAAGCAGGGCAGTACGACCTTAATCGAAATGAAAAGCAGTGGGACCCTATTTTTATGGCCAAGGCTTTTTCATTAAAGGAGGGACAAATCACCAATCCTTTTAAAACAAAATTCGGTTACCATATTATTCAAATGATTAGCCGTGCAGGGGATGATGCTACTGTTCGACACATCTTAAAAATTCCGCAGGTTACCAAAACAGAATTGGCCGAAGGTATTTTGAAGCTTGATACGGTGCGCTCTAAGTTGATTGCAGGTAACTTGCAATTTGGCGAAGCTGTAAACAAGTATAGCGACGATGAAAGCAGTAAATTTACAGGAGGCAGAAAGCAAAATGCTGAGGGCGGCGGATTGATTACAATTGACCAGTTGGATAAGGATATGGTGCTGATGATGAAAGATCTGAAAGTAGGGCAGTACTCTCAGCCTACCGAATTTGTAGATGAAAAAGGAAAAAAAGGCGTTCGGATTGTGTATTTGATGAGCAGAACAGAACCTCACCGTGAAAACCTGCGCGATGATTATAATAAAATCGCCCAGCGGTCGTTGGAAGAAAAAAAGAGTGATGCATTGGAAAAATGGTTCAACGAAAAAATTTCAGGTTATTATATCCAGGTAGATAAAGATTATGGAGACTGTGCTGAAATGAAAAAATGGTCTATGTCGGTCAATGCAGCAGCTGCCATTAAGTAGCGGATCAATTGAAAATTATGTAAAGCGTTCCGATCACAATCGGAACGCTTTATTTTTGGATACCAATTGCCGGATTATTCTAAAATCGTATCTTACAGAAAACCAGTTTTTAGCAGTTGCCAATAAAACGAAGTACGTATAAATAAAAAATTTTGATAGATAAGAAACACCTGAAGCAGGAGCAAAAAACAGTATTGGTGGGGGTGGTTACTTCTGACCAGTCGGAGCAGCAGCTCAATGAGTACCTCGACGAATTGGCTTTTTTGTCAGAAACCGCAGGGGTGATTGCGGTGAAAAGGTTTACCCAAAAATTGCCTCATCCCGATCCCCGAACTTTTGTGGGCAAGGGTAAGTTGGAGGAGATTAAAAAATATGTGAGTTTGCATGGTGATGTAGAGTTGGTGATTTTCGATGATGAATTAACGGGATCGCAGATTCAAAATATTGAGAAGGAGCTAGGTGTAAAAACGATTGACCGGAGTGATTTGATATTGGATATTTTTGCCAGCAGGGCCAAAACTGCCCAGGCCAAAACCCAGGTGGAGTTGGCGCAGTACCAATACATTTTACCGAGGCTCAAAGGTATGTGGAAGCATTTGGAAAGACAGGGGGGAGGAGTAGGTACCAGGGGGCCGGGTGAAACGGAAATTGAAACGGATCGCCGAATAGTAAAGGATAAGATTACCTTATTGCGCAAGCGGTTAACTGAAATAGACCGGCAGGCATCTACCCAGCGCCAGGAGCGGGGAGAGTTTATCCGGGTATCGCTGGTAGGCTATACCAATGTGGGCAAATCCACTATTATGAACTTGCTGAGCAAGAGTGAAGTGTTTGCAGAAAATAAATTATTTGCCACGCTGGATACCACTACCCGAAAAGTGGTATTTGAACAAACGCCTTTTTTGCTGAGTGATACGGTAGGGTTTATCCGAAAATTGCCGCATCACTTAGTAGAGAGTTTTAAGAGTACGCTCGATGAAGTGCGGGAGGCGGATATTTTGTTGCATGTAGTAGACATCTCGCATCCCCAATATGAGGAGCAGCTTACTGTAGTGAATAAAACATTGGCAGAACTAGGTGCTGCAGAAAAGCCGACGGTAACTATTTTTAATAAAATGGACAAGTATGAAGTGCAGGCTTTTGATGAGTGGTTGGAGCCGGAGATTAAAGCCCAGCTATTGATTGATTTAAAAGAGCGCTGGCAAAATGAGACCAATGGCAATTGTGTATATGTATCGGCCACCGAAAAAACGAATATTGACGGATTGCGTCAAACGATATTGAATAAAGTGCGGGAACTCTACCAGATTAGGTATCCTTACCGTGCGGAATATTTTTATTAGCCATCCCTTCGGTGAGTCACCCCCCAGGGTGACTCACCGAAGGCTGAGTCACCGCCGATGAAACAAAAAAAATACAACTGGCATAAATTGGCCGACAGTGTAGCGGAGATTCCCTTTTCTGCCAATGCAATGGCATCGGTAGCGGTGGCGGGAAAAACCATTTGTGTGGCCATGCAAAAGGATCAATTGATGGCCTGTGCTCAAAAATGTCCGCATGCGGGAGGAATGATGGCCGATGGGCATTTGGATGCGTTGGGAAATATTGTTTGTCCGCTGCACCGGTATAAATTCAGCTTACTGAATGGAAGAAATGTTAGTGGGGAAGGGTATTTCTTAAAAACCTTCCCGGTAGAAATCAGGAAAGAGGGTGTATTTGTGGGTTTCGAAGAAAATAACGTATTTAATTGGTAGAAAAAGGGATTTAATTTTTGTTAAAAACTAAAATGCCTTATTTTTGCTCTCCAATAAAAAAGCAACACTCCTCCTTAGCTCAGTTGGTTAGAGCATCTGACT
>CANJDY010000340.1 GCA_947472635.1 Chitinophagaceae bacterium | reverse complement strand
TTTATTTGATAAAAAACCTCCTTACCTCACTTTGTTTTTGGATAATAGTACGGTGCAAATCAATGGGGTAAAAGATTCGGTAGAAGCTGCCATAATCACTGGTTCTGTGGCTCATGCGGATTTTACAATTCTTAATCAGTTACTTGCTCCTTATCAAAAATTATTTGCTGAAAATGCAGTACATGATGCCCAGGGCATTGCAAGTGCAATGGCAGCGATAGAAAATTTTGTGAAAAGGAAAAATGCTTCCTTCGTTACTCCATTGGCTGTGATTAGGTATAGTCAATTAAATAATGAAGTTGGTAAAACAGAAGAATTGTTTAAGCTTTTATCTGTAGAAGTTCGCAATACACCCATGGGCAATTATGTTGCCCAACAAATCGCCGATTCAAAAAGAAATGCCATTGGTACCGTGTTAGCAGATTTTACGCAGGCTGATACAACTGGCAAACCAATTCGCCTTACTTCATATCGTGGCAAGTATGTATTGATTGATTTTTGGGCAAGTTGGTGCAGGCCTTGTAGGCAGGAAAATCCCAATGTGGTGGCTAACTATAACAGGTTTAAGGATAAAAACTTCACCGTATTAGGAGTTTCATTAGACAAAACTAAATCAGCTTGGGTAGAGGCCATCGCTATGGATGGACTTACTTGGGGCCATGTAAGTGATTTGCAGGGCTGGACAAATGCGGTAGCGCAACAGTACCAGATTAGTAGTATTCCTCAAAATTTCCTGATAGGTCCTGATGGAATAATTATTGGTAAAAATTTGAGGGGGGCTGAGTTGGAAAGAAAGCTGGAGTCAATTTTTAAATAAGCGATTGCCTTTTAGGAACCAGATAGCAAGATGACATCTTTTTGTGTACGGCTTATTTATACTCTCCAAAAACTTTTCTTAATTCATCTGAAATTTCTCCGAGTGTACAATAGTTTTCCACTGCATTCAATACGAAAGGCATGAGGTTGCTAGTTCCACTGGCTGATTGATTAATTTCAAGTAGACAGTCCTGCACTTTTTTATTGTCTCTTTTGGCTTTGAGTGCAGTTAGTTGATCCATTTGAACTTGCCGGATACCATCGTTGATTTTAAATCCTCTGGTTGTATTTTTTTTGTCGGATTGAAATTTATTGACACCTACGATAATTTTTTCTCCAGTTTCAATCTGCCGTTGGTATTGATAGGCACTTTTGGCAATTTCATCTTGCATGTACCCTTGTTCTATAGCGGCTACGCTTCCTCCTAGGGCATCAATTTTTGTAATGATGTCCCATGCATTGGTTTCTATTTCATTGGTTAGGCTTTCTACAAAAAAACTACCCGCCAACGGATCAGCGGTATCGGGTACACCCGTTTCGTAGGCTACAATTTGCTGGGTACCTAGCGCAATGCCAGCAGCTTCCTCACTAGGTAAATTGAGTGCTTCATCAAAGCTATTGGTATGAAGGCTTTGTGTACCGCCTAATACGGCGGCAAGTGTTTGCAGTGCAACGCGGGTAATATTGTTTAGTGGTTGTTGAGCAGTAAGGGTAGCACCTCCTGTTTGCGTGTGAAAGCGCAACATCATTGCCTTTGGATCTGTAGCGCCAAGTCCTTTCATGATGATAGCCCACATTTTTCTCGCCGCCCTGAATTTAGCTACTTCCTCGAATAAATTATTATGCGCATTGAAAAAGAAGGAGAGACGTTTACCCAGTATATTAATATCCATTCCTTTTTCCAAAGCCGCTTTTACATATGCCTTACCGTTGCTTAATGTGAATGCAATTTCCTGTACCGCCGTGCTTCCTGCTTCTCTTATATGGTAACCCGAAATTGAGATGGTGTTCCATTTAGGGACTTCCTTTTCACACCATTCAAAAATATCGGTGGTGATTCGCATGGATGGTTTTGGAGGAAAAATATAAGTTCCTCTTGCTGCGTATTCTTTTAAAATATCATTTTGAATGGTACCTGAAATTTTACTTAAATCTGCTCCCTGTTTTTTGGCCAGTGCAATATAGAATGCTAGTAAAATAAAACCGGTTGAATTGATTGTCATTGAAGTAGTAATATCCTCCAACTTTATTCCTTTGAATAAAGCTTCCATATCTTCTAACGAATCTATGGCAACACCCACCTTGCCCACTTCTCCTTCAGCGAGGGCATGGTCACTATCGTATCCGATTTGGGTGGGAAGGTCGAAGGCTACACTTAATCCATTGACGCCCCGGGATAATAAATAATGGTATCGTTGATTGCTTTCTTGTGCAGTACTGAATCCGGCATATTGCCGCATGGTCCATAATTTGCCTCGATACATATCTGCCTGTATTCCCCTAGTAAAAGGAAATTGGCCGGGTAGCTCGTTTGGGAGAACTCCAAGGTCAATATTGGTATATACTTCCTTTATTTCAATACCGGCATCTGTAAACTTCTTTTTCATAAAGGTAATTAGGGCAATTCTACATTTACAATAACTTTTTTACTTCAAATTGTATGGCATCCAGTACTAATTGGCTTAATTCAGCATTGTTATTAGAGCAGTATTCTAAAATAAGTTTGCTAAGTTCTATTGCATTTGCCTGGGGAGCCAATACGGTTGCCAGTTGGTTGATGATGAAAATATTTTGTTCTTTCAAATTGGTGACTGCTTTCCAAACCTCTGCATTAATATAGATCTGCTGGGTAATATTATGCTCGTATTCACTACGAATGGTTTCTATCAACCCTGCTTGCAGTTCTGCAGCTGTTAGGATGGTGGAGTGCATCCTGGTTACAAGGTTTTTTAAGGAAATCCTGTCAGCCAATAAGGCAAGTCTTTCATAGGCTTGCAAAATCAGCTGCCCGTTTACGGCTTTTACAGGCTGTTTTGCCCCAAGTTCCCTTTTTACTAACCGAAGCTCAGTCATCAAGTAAAAAACTAGTCCAATGATGAGAACGGTTACTATTCCTTGTATTTCTACAATTCCAACTTCAAATAGTAGCATGTTTTTTTACAAAAATACAACAATAAGGTACTAATATTTTCCTTCTTTCGAAAAATCGGGGTAACGGCATTTTTTAAAAAAATGATACCTTTACACAAATAACATTGAATTTATGGAAACATTGATAGCTGCTCCCATTAGTTTAACCCCCGGGGCAAAGGAAGAAGTTAGGCGCTTAATGAATGAAATTGATTTTGACAAAAAAAATTTACTGCGCGTAGGGGTAAAAGGTGGAGGATGTAGCGGAATGACCTATGTGTTGGGCTTTGATATACCTACAGACAAAGATGATCATTTTGAAATAGAAGCTATTCCCTGTATCATGGAAAGGTCGCATGGTATCTATTTAATGGGGATGGAAGTAGATTGGCAGGGCGGCTTAAATTCGCGCGGATTTACCTTTAAGAACCCCAATGCGAGCACTACTTGTGGGTGCGGCACATCCTTTGCTGTTTAATCATTAATTGAGCTCTAAAGCAAGCAATTCAATTCGTTGTTCATACTATCAATAAAAAACCCGTTCAATTGAACGGGTTTTTTATTGATATATCGTATGATTGTTAAACTAAGCTTTCTTTGCGGCTGGTTTATCACTGCTAATCA
>CANJDY010000339.1 GCA_947472635.1 Chitinophagaceae bacterium | reverse complement strand
TCCGGTAACTTTAAAACGCTTTTTTGCGCTTGAGTTGGTTTTAACTTTTGGCATTTAATAACTGATTGTAGTTACTCCCTGCTGGCGCCCCGAACAGACGGGAACTTGTAGAGCCTTGTGGGAAATGTACGAAAAAGAACTTTCTTTTTCGGGCGGCAAAGGTAGTAAAAAAACTAATACGGCGCTCGTAAATAATCTATAGGGGAAATTTGGAAGGATTAAAATGAAATTTCACCTGAATTTCAAGTCTTTATCAAACTAGATTGACTGCCATTTACATAATAATCCCGCATAATGGCAAAAACCTTGTCTTTTAATTCCGTTGGCTTACTTTCCGCAGAAGATACTGGTGGTAAAAAATGCATTTTCAAGCGCTTTGGGACTAAAAAAAATCCTTTATGAATGGGCATTGCCTCCCTGGTGCCAAAAATAACACAAGGGATGACATCTTTTTTTGCATCTACCGCAAGTTTAAATGCTCCATCGTAAAAGGGTTTCAGTGGCTGACCGGTTCTATTGCGAGTACCTTCAGGATAAATACACATGTGGATATTGTTTTGAAGTACATTGCGCATTGCTTCGAAACTTTTTCGGCGGCTTTGGTCATTATTCCGATCTACCAACACAGATCCCCTTTTATAAAACCATCCAAAAATAGGGACTTTAGCAAAAGATGATTTTGCGATGGTTTTATTAGCACCCGGCACAAAAGGAGCTGAAAGGGGGACGTCGATCAATGCATTGTGATTATATACAATAACATAGGTCTCCCCCTGCTTAAAATTCGCTTTACCCGCTACAGTAACCGGACAACCCACTAGATACAACCAACTTCGCATCCAGCATCTTGAAACCCAGATAAAATAATCCTGACCTTTTTTACCCGGTATTAGATACGAAAGCATCGATGGTAAAAAAATGATAAGGAAGCTAATCACAAAACTCAGTAGCCCCCAAATAGCCCAGAAACGGCCAAAAAGATTGAATAAAAAATCAGCAACTGCCCTTTTTTCGCTGCCTCCATTTGCATTTATTTGCTGCATAGCCAATTTTAAATAGTTTTTGAGGGGGTTAACAGTTTCCAATCAATTGGAGCAAAACCCTGCTGAATCAATAATGCATTGGTTTTTGAAAAATGCTTACATCCGAAAAACCCCTTATCTGCACTAAAAGGAGATGGATGCGGCGCTTTTAGCAAAAAATGCTTGGTTTCATCAATCAGTGACTGTTTTTGCTGGGCGAAATTACCCCATAATAAAAAAACAACACCTTTTTTATTGTCAGAAATTTTTTTAATAACGGCATCCGTAAAATCCATCCAGCCAATTTTGGAATGGCTAGCCGGTTCGTTGGCCCTCACCGTTAGGATAGCATTCAATAATAAAACCCCTTGCTCCGCCCAGTGAGTAAGGTTGCCGTATTCCAACGGCATCGCTATGCCTGTATCCGACTGGATTTCCTTGTAAATATTGGCTAGCGAACGAGGTGGTTTGACCCCTACAGGAACGGAAAAGCTGAGACCATGCGCCTGTCCGGGATTGTGATAAGGATCCTGCCCTAAAATTACTACCCTTACTTTATCGAAGGGTGTTTGATTAAAAGCATTGAATATAAGTTGCCCTTGAGGAAATATTTTTTTACCAGCGGCCCGCTCCCTTTTTAAGAAAGTAATGATTGACAAAAAGTATGATTTGCTAAACTCATTTTTCAATACCGCTTTCCAAGAAATATCCATTTGAATATCCATCTAGTAAGTTTTAAGCAAAAATATTAAAGCAGTGCCAATTGATAAACGAGTTGAGGCAGATGACTATAAAAATAGTAGAAAAACACATTTTGCCATACTAAATTTGACAACTGGTATTAATTTAAAAAAATCTCATCTACAAATACCCAGCCTTTATAACCTTTCGGACTATGCCAAACAGGCAATTTATGAACGGGAATCAATACCAGTTTTAAATAGCGTATTTGCATCGGTTCGATTGAAATTTCTACGCCTTTGGTATGCCTAGGGACAAATTTTGTAGGTTGAGTAGGCATCATTTTTTTAATTAATCGCAAACTTCTGGGATTGTTACCCGCCCAAACTTGAATTTGCTGAGCAGGGAAAATATGGCTTCCAATGGCTACCAGCGTGTTAATGTATACAGAAGAAACCTTTTTAGGTTCTTTGAAATAAATCAAAGCTTCCATAGGCTGGTCCTTAAAACCAATCCATTTCCCACTAGCAAAATCGCTATCCGGGCCATTTTGAGCATCTGATAAAATGGATGGGCTGAATTTGCTATAGGGTGCCTCATTGGATGGTTTAATAAAGCTGATTGAGTCAATTGGAATGCCGGCCTTGAAAAACGTCCTTTCCACCAAATCACTGCTATACCAACCTTCCTTAAATGCTTTAACTTTAAGGGTAATGCTGCTATTTATCACATAATCGCCATTGTAGATAGGCGATAAAAGACTATCCGGTTCAGTACCATCTATTGTATAGCGCAATTCAGTCCCTTTTACATAACTCTTTAACTTTAGATGGATTGGTTGAACCAATATGATTTCCTCATTTTCAATAATCGGTTGGTTTAACTTGATTTTTACGGTATCTCCTGAAAAGCCAGTTTCAATATGGGTGTTTTTCATTTGTTTTTGCAGGGATGCTATATTTTGTTTTTGCGCAGGTGTACTCCAAATAAACAATTCGGTCAATTTAGATAGGGAAGATAAAACACCCAGGCTATTCATATTTACACCGGTGCCCGATAAAGAAAGTTGCTTCAATGATTTCAACTGATTTAAATCAGCTAAGCCTGTACCCTTGATATTAGTAAAGGATAAATTGAGTTTACGCAAATTGGTAAACTGTGCAATGGTAGCAAGGTCAGCATCACTAACAGGAATCTTATTAAGGTTAAGGGAAACAATTTGTTCTTTTAAAGCAAGTAATTCTTTGAGTTGTGCTGCCTTGAATTGGGAAGCGCCAAAAAATTCAACCCCCAAGGCAGGTGAACCGATTGCCAATGGCGTGATAAAACGGTAATTATTACTCAACGCTTTAATTGTACTTTCATCTGCTGCTTTGAAGCTGTAATTATCCGTTTCAATAGTATTAAATAAAGCCTTTGCCAGCAAACGCAAGGTATCTGTAGCAGGTAAGTTAATCACTTTAGCTGTGGAGTTAGCACCGCTATGTATCCAATGATAAAGGATATTGGCTTCATCCTCCGTAAGCTGTGGCTTTCCACTGGGAGGCATATGTTTTTTATTATCCAGTGGTAAATGAATACGACTAAGCAGTAATCCAAAATCATGTTGAGTAGAGTCCCATAAAACACCATTTTTACCACCTTTCAGCAACTTTGCAAAGGTTTCCATCACCAATTCACCTTTGGCCTTATTATCATTATGACAACTGATACATTTGGATTGTAAAATAGGTTGCACCATATTGGTATAGATCACTGCATCTTCAAATAACACAATCGGTGACTTCTTTTCTTTCATCACTGGAGCCAACACAAAATTTTCTCCATGGGTAACACTGGCACCTAAATGACTAGTCACCAAAATGCCCACTAAAG
>CANJDY010000338.1 GCA_947472635.1 Chitinophagaceae bacterium | reverse complement strand
GATCCAGGTGTAGGAGGCCACCAGGCGGGTGATCAAATTCGGGGTAGAATTTATCGGGTTGCTCCTCCAGCTGCTAACTATAAGATTCCTTCATTCAATTTCAACTCGGCTGCTGGTGCAGTGGCTGCTTTGCAAAATCCTAATCTTAGTGTTCGGCAGCATGCATTTACAGCATTGCAGCAGATGGGAACAGGAGCAACTTCGGAGTTAGAAAAATGCTGGAGTTCTTCACCAAATCCCCGTATGCGGGCAAGGGCTTTTTGGGCCCTGGTAAATAGGCCAACTGCTCCAGCAAGTAAATATATTCAACAGGCCCTCAGGTCTAGTGACCCTAATCTGCGCATCATTGGTATTAGGGCGTCAAAACAATTAGGCGAAGGCCTTATTGAATCGGTTCGTTTATTATTGAAGGATGCGGATGTTCAGGTACGTCGCGAATGTGCATTGGCTTTACACAACAATAACTCACCAGAAGCTCCTGAATTGTGGGCTTCCCTTGCTGCTCAACATGATGGAAAAGACCGTTGGTATTTGGAGGCATTGGGCATTGGGGCAGCAGGACAGTGGGATCATTTTTTTGAAGCCTATCTTTCATTGGTTAAGGATCCTTTGAAAACTGCTGGTGCACGTGATATTGTTTGGCGTGCAAGAACACCAGTAGCATTACCTTATTTGGCATCATTGGCTGTGGATGGCAAGGAGTCTCTTAAAAATCGGGCAAGGTATTTTCGTGCATTTGATTTCAATGAGGGACCTACTAAATCGGAGTTGTTGATAAAAATGATTTCGAATAACACCTCGCACGATATTGCATTGAATAGAATGGTGCTAAATACACTCGATGTAGCATCGGTAAGCAATTCGCCGGTAGCACAAAATGCATTGGGTGAAGTATTGCAATCTTTAAATGGTAGCGATCAGTATATAGAATTGGTGAGCAAATACGAAGTGAAATCGCAATGTGACAATCTATTGAAATTGTCTAGTCAAATTCTTTCTCGTCCGGTAAATAAAAATGCTGCCAGTTTGTTATTGCAACTTTGTGGAACTGAGCCAATTTGGAAAGGGATTAATGGAAATGATATCGCGCAGCAAAGGGGATTAATGGCTGTGCTTGGATTGGTGGGAACTACTGAATCGATTGATTTATTACAAAGTATATTGTTATCAGAAAAATATTCACTGCCGCTAAGAAAGCTGTCTGCAAAAGCAATTGGTAGAAGCAAGACAGGGGAAATAAGGGTGCTACAGCTGTTAAAAAATAACAAAGTACCTGCTGTCTTGGTACCCGATATTGTATTCAGTGTAAGTGGTTCAACGCGTGAATCGGTTAGAAAAGAGGCGGCAAATTATTTACCGGCTAAAAGTATAAAGGCGGGTGAAAAAAAGGACCCCACCATGAGTGAATTGCAGGTATTGACGGGTAATACAGCAGCCGGAAAAAAAGTTTTTTCCAGTGCCTGTATTCTTTGTCACAAGGTAAATCAAGTGGGTTTTGATTTTGGTCCAAATCTATCAGAAATAGGCTCCAAATTACCCAAAATAAGTTTATTGGATGCCATTGTACATCCATCTGCGGGCATTGGTTTTGGGTATGAAGGCTGGGAGTTGGAGATGAAGGATGGAGCTACTTTTTCAGGTATTGTAACCAGCAAAACAGAGAATGACATTGAACTCAAATTTCCTGGTGGTGGAAAAATAGCACTCAAAACAAATAATATAAAGTCACTGACTCAAATGTCGCAGTCGATGATGACAGCAGATTTGCATCAGCAGATGTCATTGCAGGATATGGCCAACTTGTTGGAATACCTATCGGGTTTGAAGAAAAAGTAATTACTCAGAGATGAAATCAATCACTCAGAGATGACATCTTTTTTGGGAGATGTCATCTCTGAAAAAAGATGTCATCTCTTACCAAATGGGTTACACCACTTCATCTGTTTCCGGATCATCGGAATCGGCAGGGTCTTTTTTGAATTCACTGTTGAGTTGTTGTTCAAATTTTTTTTCGTCTTTTTGGTTGCGTCTGGCCAGCCAGATAACCAGGGCGATGGCTGCCATTCCAAAAAAGATGAGTATTGGCCAATTCATTGCTAGTCATTTAGGTCAGAAAAATGGGTGTCATTTACTATAATGACCATTTCCCTGCATTGCCATATCTTCAGCATCTTCTTTTAGCGTATCAATTTTTTCATTGATGACATCTTTCAAGTCGTTGATCTTATCACGGAGTTGGTTGCCTTTTCGGTGAAGTCTTCTCCTGGTGATAGAACCCTTATTAGGGGCATATAAAATACCTACAATGGCCCCAATGGCAGCTCCAATGAATAGTTTGTTTACTGTGCGCATAAAAATGTTTTTAAAATGATAAAATAAACTGCGGCCAATCAAGCGCTTCATTTTTAGCCGGCAACATGGAATACTTTCGGCCTAAACAAAAAGATGAAAAACAGCAAAATAAAGCAGAAAAAACTGTGCCAAAAAACATTTTCAGAGGTGCATAAGATTGGTATTGAAGGGATTGACAGGTTGGCATTTATTTTGCCGCATTTTATGTCGGATTTTTTATTCAATATGCAAAAATTGCCTCAGTAAAAAAGGGTTGTCTGCGGCCCATCGATAGAATTGGTCCTCTTTAATGCCTTTTATTTTGATGGCTCATTTTTTTTCGGGTTTAGGAGTTTAGTTTATGAATTGATTAAAGTTCTGATTAGGGGTAAGGCATTTTAAAATTTAAATTATTTTTTATGAAACAGCATCATATTGTCTCCCGAATAGCAATTTATTTGCTTAGTGTTGTTTTGTTTGTATTTGGTCTATTTCATTTTTTGCATCCCCGCGATCTATTGGTGTATGTACCCGCATTTGTGCCGGGAGGAATCTGGTGGGTGTATTTTGTAGGCGCAGCATTTATGTTGACGGCCATTTCCTTTTTGACCAATCGAATGGTGAAGGTGGCAGCATATCTGCTTGCAATACTGCTAGTAATATTTATACTCACTATCCATTTGCCCAATTATCTCCACGCTGGTGACAAAGATATGCGGCAGATGGCCCTGGTCAATTTATTAAAAGACACTGCCATAGTTGGTTTTGCTTTGCATGTAGCAGCAGGTGCTCATCACCAGCGGATGCATTTGGAAGATTGTGATTAGTATTTCATTATATGCTCATTTAAAAAAGTTTACCAGCCAATAGGCTGCTAAGGCAAGGGTATGAACTTAAATGCAAAATTGAATGAACTCAAATGGAAGACAATGCGTAAATTCATTTATTGTTTATAGAATTCAAAATTGTTTTTGAGAAATCTTTAATCAGCAAAATGAAAATACAATACTGCTCGGATCTGCACTTGGAATTTTCCGAAAACAATCGTTACATTAGCAAGCACCCAATATTACCGGTGGGTGAAATATTACTTTTAGCGGGTGATATTCTTTCTTTTGCTTTGAATCATCTGGAGTATTCATTTTTTGATTATGTAGCCGACCATTTTGAAGCAGTGTATTGGATTCCTGGCAATCATGAATATTATGGGTATGATATGAAGAAGATCAATGATCCCATTTTTGAAAAAATCCGTAGCAATGTTTTT
>CANJDY010000337.1 GCA_947472635.1 Chitinophagaceae bacterium | reverse complement strand
TACAATACCCGATTACATATTTTACATATCAGCACCGAAAAAGAAATTCAATTGTTTGGCAATATGCTACCACTCAAGGAAAAAAGAATCACCGCTGAAGTATGTGTTCATCACTTGCATTTTACAGCCGATGACTATGAAAAATTAGGCTACCTGATAAAATGTAACCCGGCAATCAAAGCACCTAACAACAAGGAAGCATTGTGGAAAGCCTTACTGGATGACCATTTGGACTTAATCGCAACAGACCATGCCCCGCATTTACTTTCAGAAAAATCGGGTGACTATGAACATGCACATGCCGGCTTACCCCTTGTACAACATCCATTGCTGCTAATGCTTCATTACCATAAAATGGGAAAAATTAGCCTAGAAAAAATGGTGGAAAAAATGAGTCATGCCGTGGCCGACTGTTTCCATATAGAAAAAAGAGGGTATATCCGAGAAGGTTATTTTGCTGACCTAGTAATAGCTAATTTACAAAATACCACCACTGTTAGTAAAGAAAATATTTTATATAAATGTGGATGGAGCCCACTGGAAGGAGTTACATTTCCGGCAAGTATTGAAAAGACCTTCGTTAATGGAACAATGGTATATGACAATGGTATTTGGAATGAGTCGAACAAAGGAAAAAGAATGACATTTAGCTCCTAATACAAAAGGAGAATGTAAATACATTTTCACCTCCAAACTGCAATAATAATTGACCTTACAATCTACTCAGTAGAAATTAAACATAGCTTCCAACTAGTAAATGTTCCCAAAGGCAGCTCTTTCGGGGGAAGTTGGTAGGAGGCCTTTATTCTTGTATCATGGAAATAGATAAAATAACCCTAACCGATCTATCTTTATTGAATACCGAAGGTGAATTTTCAGTATTTCATCACCTCAACCGTTGCCGAACGGTAGGTGGTAGAGACCGGTTATATGAAAATTTTAACCATCCGCTGAAAAGCATTGAGGAGATACAAGGGATTCAACAAACACTTCAAGTAATTTTAAAAAAAAGGGAACATTGGCCAATGCAGATCAGCAACGGGTCAATTATGATGATTGAAAAATTTTACCAAAGCTCCATTGAAATAATACCATCCAATCCTTCTTCTTTTTCAGCCTTTACTTACAAATTGTTTCACCGGGCAGATTTTTCACTTATTGAATTTTCGGTTGGACATTGTTTTGACTTTATAAAAGGGATGCAGCAGTTGACAAAGTATTTTTTGACTGAAGAGTCTCCAGCTCCATTACAAAAAATAGTACAAGCCGCAAAGAGAATCATCCAAAAGAATCAATTTGATAGTATAGAAAAAAACGATCAAGCGACTAACCTAAGCCTCGCACAGCAATTGAAATTAGGCCATTTCTTAAAGTATCAATTTAAAAGAGATATGCAGGAACTGATCAATTTTTACTCGCAGCTAGATGCCTGGTATGGAATGGCGATGGCCGTTAAAGAGTATGGGCTTCATTTTCCCGAATTTGTAGCTATCGACCGACCGCTGCTATCTACTAAAGGATTGTACCACTTACTACTACAGCACCCTATCGGATACGATATAACACTGGATGATGAATGCAATTTTTTATTTTTAACCGGTGCCAATATGGCCGGCAAAAGCACCCTCATCAAATCGGTGGGGGCCGCTGTATTTTTAGCACATATCGGTATGGGTGTTCCTGCTCAAAGTATGCGACTAAGCCTCTTCGACGGCCTACTCAGTAATATTAATGTAATGGACAATCTACTAAAAGGAGAAAGCTATTTTTACAACGAAGTGCTTCGAATCAAGTCGACTATTTTGAAAATTTCAGATGGAAGAAAATGGCTCATTTTAATAGATGAGCTATTCAAGGGAACTAATGTGGAAGATGCAATGAAATGTTCAACGACTGTAATTGAAGGTTTACTAAAAATAAAAAACGCCCATTTTATTTTATCTACTCACCTTTATGAAATTGGTGACCAACTCAAAAAATATCCAAATATCCGTTTCAATTATTTTGAAACCATTGTAAAGGAAGACCAACTGTTTTTTAATTATCAATTAAAGGAAGGCATTAGCAACGACCGGCTAGGTTACCTTATTTTAAAAAATGAAGGTGTAGTAGCAATGCTTGAAAAATTATAAGTTCCTGTCCCCCTGCATCGAGCTAAAGCAATAAAAACAGTAGTCTGCCCAACTTATTTGGTCAATCCCCCAATAAAGCATCTAAAAAGATCCGTTCCAATAAACAATAGCCGCCAATACAACTACTTTATAGCTTGGGGGCAAATATGTGTGCGCTTATTGGCTAATCAATGTAAATTTGCATTTACCATTTTTACAAAATAAAGCCAGCAAGAGTTCATGATGAATTTTTTTAGAATATTTAAGTACGTAAACATACCAAAAAACAAGCTGGCGCTGTACCTTTTTTATACTATTCTGGCCACGCTTTTTTCCCTGCTTTCGATCAATGCATTAGCCCCCTTTATGAATATTATTTTTAGGGCAGATAATACAATGCAAGGGGTACAGCCAAAATCACTGGGAAGGTTCAATGACTTCTTTCAACTATTGATCAGCAACCACGGACCCCTCTATGCCCTTGGAATCATTTGCGGCCTGATGATTGCTTCTATTTTGCTAAAAAATGTATTTGTTTACTTGTCACTGTATATCTCGACGCCACTGCGAAGCAAAATCCTAGCCGACTTCAGATTGCGTTTATACACCAAAATTTTACAATTGCCCGTTGGATTTTTTACAGAGCAGAAAAAAGGCGACTTAATGAGTCGCATGATTGGTGATATCGGAGAGGTACAGGGATCCATATTTACCGCACTAGAGGGACTGGTAAAAGACCCATTGATGATCTTGTCATTTTTGCTCTCAATGATTTTTTTAAGTCCTCAACTATCCTTGTTTCTGCTTATTTTTTTACCACTTACTGCCATTTTTATAGGAAAAATAAGTAAGCGACTAAAAAAACAATCTACGGCTTATTCTGAGGCACATGGAGAGAATATTTCACATGTAGAAGAAACGCTCAGCAGCATTAAAGTAATCAAAGCATTTACTGCTGAAGAACGGATGCTCAATAAATTCAGCAGTGGAAATGAGAAACTTTTTTTCATGCTCAATAAAATGACCCTACGCCGTGATTTGGCCAGCCCTATTACCGAGGTACTGGGAGTAACGGTGCTTTGTGCCATTTTATACATCGGGGGGAAGTTTGTTTTTAGCGAGGGGGCTCAACTCACCGGCGGCGATTTGATGGCATTCATTTTATTATTCGCTATGATCATCAACCCAGCCAAAAACTTATCAACCACCATTTCCAATATACAAAGAGGGATGGGTGCGATTGAGCGGATTGAGGAGATATTGCATGCACCCCTACTGGTGGAAGAAAAGGCAAATGCCACCGTCTTAAAGGGGTTCAATCAATCCATCGAATTTAAAAATGTTAGTTTTAAATATGACGACAAGACGATTTTGAATAATATCAGTTTTGTAATAGAAAAAGGGAAAACAGTTGCTTTGGTGGGATCGTCAGGCGCTGGAAAATCAACCTTAGCAGATCTTATTCCCCGGTTTCACGATGTTAGTGAAGGAGCT
>CANJDY010000336.1 GCA_947472635.1 Chitinophagaceae bacterium | reverse complement strand
TTGCCAAAATAAATAAACCAGTTACCTGTATTGCTTTTTTGGGCATTGACAGTAATTGTTAAAACGATAAAAAATATAGTATTAAAGAAATATTTTGTTTTGAATTTCATACTATGGCTCTCTAAAATTTATTTTTTCAACGGTTATGTTTTTTGTCTTTGCATTTATTTCATAGTTTTTAATCAATTCAATTACATCATAAGCAATGGATTTAGACTTAGAGCAATCAATAATTACTTTTGAGTTGGCAGGAATGGCATCTAATACACTCATCACACTTGCTTTATTAAAAAACGACACTTCTTGAGCCAATTCTATATAATGCACTTCTTGCCCATTTTCATTTTTTTCTGTTTCTTTTAAATGATGTGAGTTGCGATAGCTGTGGCGGAGCGTATAAAAAATGCCAAATAGCATTCCTAGGGTAATTCCTTTTAATAAATCAGTGGCTAGTATTCCAACAACTGTTGCCGTGAAAGGAATAAACTGTTCCCAGCCTAATTTGTACATCTCCTTGAAAAGAGCTGGCTTTGCTAGCTTGTAGCCTACCATTAAAAGTATGGCTGCCAAACTTGCCAATGGTATCATATTTAATATGCTGGCAATTGTTAAGGCACTTATTAATAGAAAAACACCGTGAAGGATAGCAGATAATTTTGTTTTGCCACCAAAGGAAATATTCGCCGTACTGCGCACAATAACTTGGGTAACGGGCAAGCCACCTATTAATCCAGAAATAATATTTCCTAACCCTTGTGCTTTCAGTTCTCTGTTGGTAGGTGTAATTCTTTTATCGGGGTCTAGTTTATCAGTTGCTTCTACACAAAGCAAGGTTTCTAAACTTGCAACTATAGCTATTACAATGGCGATTTTCCATACTTCAAAATTTGCGAGTGCAGAAAAATCAGGTAAGGTAAATTGACCAAAGAATGCGGAGATTGAGTCTGGTACCGGTACTGCTACAACTTGCTTGGCATTCAGGCTAAATTCAAGCAGGCCGTTTTTGTACAGATTAAATATTACAATGCCAACTACCACTACCACAAGCGGTCCATTAATGATGTTGAAAATCTTGTTTTTATTGCTTAAAACCTTATCCCAAAATATAAGTATTGCCAATGAAATAACACCAATTAGTACAGCGCCTGGTGTAATAAAATCAACAGCTTTAAAAATTTCAGAAAAGGTGTTTTGTCCGTCTGCCTGAAAAAATTCAGTATCCCCAAATGCATCCTTATCCCAACCCAATGCATGGGGAATTTGTTTTAATATGATCAGCAACCCAATACCGGTAAGCATTCCTTTTATGACGGAGGAAGGGAAAAAGTAGGCGATGAAACCCGCTTTTGCAAATCCAAAAATCAATTGAAAAACGCCCGCTAAAACAACAGCGGTTAAAAATGCTGTCCACGACCCGTTCAGTGCTGCAATAGAGGTTAACACGATTACTGCCAAACCAGCGGCAGGACCACTTACTCCCAATGGGGAACCGCTTGCAATTCCACACACAATGCCACCTACAATACCTGCAATGATGCCAGCAAACAAGGGAGCGCCTGATGCTAGTGCAATTCCAAGGCAGAGGGGAACGGCAACAAAAAATACCACGATACTAGCTGGCAAATCGTTTTTTAAGGTGTTGAATAAATTACTTTGCTTCATACTTTTAAGATTATTTAGTGAAGATAGTAAAATTATTTAAAAAGATAGTAATACTATCATAAATAATTGTGAAAATATTATTTCTTACTTTTGTGACAGGGAGCGAAATGGGTAAAAGCTGAGTATCAATGAAATTACAGTTACAAATAAAAATGAATGAGGGTTTATTTCTAAGAAACCCTGAAAATACAGAATTGGGTAGGAATATTATTAAGCATGGTATTCAGTTGATTGCTCAATATGGTTTTGAAGTATTTACATTTAAAAAATTAGCAGAAGACATAGGTACAACAGAGGCCGGCATTTACCGTTACTTTGAAAACAAACATCTCTTGCTAATCTATATTATAGCTTGGTATTGGGGTTGGCTTGAGTACCAGATTAGTTTTGAAACGAATAATATCACCAACCCAGTTGTGAAATTAAAAAAGGTAATAAAGTTGTTGGCAACGACTGTAGAAGATGATGCTACAACAAGTTATGTAAATGAAAGTTTACTTTACCAAATCGTAATTTCAGAGGGTTCGAAAGCCTATTTAACCAAGCAGGTTGGAGAAGACAATAGCCATCAGTTTTTTAAGCCGTATAAAGATCTTTGTAGTGTGGTGGGAAATATAATTTTAGAGTGTAGCCCTAAATATAAGTATCCAAGATCATTGGCCACTACTGTAATTGAAATGGCACATTTTCAAAATTTTTTTATGAATAATCTACCTGCTCTTACTGATTTTGGAAAGAATAAGACAGAGTCAAATATCATTTTATTTTTAAACGACTTGGTTTTTTCTACTATAAAAAAGGCTTAATTTTATAATAGCACCATTTAATAAATAGGCTACTAATTTATATTTTATCTACTAGGTAATATTTTGGAAGCTCAGAGTTATCATTTATCGAAGGACTTATTTCATTCAATATGCCGTTTTTAACATCGTACACTAATCCGTGAATAGATAATTTTTTCTTATTTAGCCATGCATTTTGTACAATCGAAGTCTTGGTAAGGTCAAACACTTGCTCAATTACATTAAGTTCAACTAAACGGTTGGATCGTAGTTCTTCATTTTCGATGGCATCTAATTCTTGATGGTGAAGCCTGTACACATCTTTGATGTGGCGAAGCCAATTTTCTACTATCCCCAATGGCTTGTTGTCCAACGCAGCTATAATACCACCACAACCATAATGACCACAAACAATGATGTCAGTCACCTCCAATATATTTACTGAATAATCTAATACACTCAACATGCTCATATCGGTGTGGATCACCATGTTGGCAATATTGCGGTGTACAAAAATTTCTCCCGGCAATGTACCGGTAATTTCATTTGCGGGAACTCTGCTATCGCTACAACCAATCCAAAGTACAGGAGGTTTTTGGCCTTTTGATAATTTTTCAAAAAAAGCAGGGTCTTTTTCAAGCGTATCCGCTACCCATTTTCTATTTCCTTCAAATAAGTTTTCGTATGTTGATTTCATTTTTTTATTTTATACTATTTATCATGGGCTTTACTAACTTTCGGTACAATAGAAATATTGACAAAAATAGGCAGGTCTCAGTTCAAGCCATCGTTTTTTTATCTAATATTAAATGCTGCAAAATTTACGTACACACAATTGAAAATTACTATTCAGGTAATGTCAACTCCTTAATTGTTGCTAATGATTGTGCAAAGTTAGGGGTAACAGCTATAAATGGAAAATAAGTTACACCGCTTTGGGGGGCCGCAGCTCTTCCTCCTGGTGGGGATGTCGGTTCAGTTGGGTACTGAAACAGATGAATTTATCTTGGTCTGATAATTGGAAGCAGTTAATTAAAACGAAAGGGTTTCTGGAAAAATATTTTTCCTCTTCTACCTGGTCTTTAGCCTTCGTTTCTTTTTCAGAATTTTCTTCATCTGAAAGGGAGTTGGAAAATTGGGTGTTTTCTTTATTGAATAG
>CANJDY010000335.1 GCA_947472635.1 Chitinophagaceae bacterium | reverse complement strand
GGAGTGGTAACTACGCATGATAACCTGGAGGCGCAGATTTCTACCTTGGTAAATGCCTGGGAGTGGAATGAGCAGGATCATACCCTTTGCGTATTACCGTTGCACCATGTGCATGGGGTAGTTAATGTCATCTCTTGTTCGCTATGGATCGGTGCCACTTGCGAATTCATAGACAGCTTTTCGGCGGCGGAAATATTCAGAATTTTTGAAAAGGGCGGTGTCAATGTATTCATGGCCGTACCTACTATCTATTTTAAGCTAATCGCTTATATTGATTCATTGCCTTCATCACACCAACAAAATTTATCAACCTGTATGGCTAAATTTAGATTGATGGTTTGTGGATCTGCAGCGCTCCCCGTGACGGTAATGGAAAAATGGAAAGTTGTAAGCGGACATACCTTGTTGGAGCGCTACGGCATGACAGAAATTGGGATGGGTATTAGTAACCCTTATCATGGGGAGAGGAGGGCCGGTTATATTGGGATGCCCCTGCCGGGTGTGGAAGTGAGATTGGTGGATGAGTCATACCAGGACGTGGAGTCAGGAGAGCCGGGTGAAATATTAGTGAAGGGTAAAAATGTTTTCAAAGAATACTGGAACAAACCTGAAGCCACTGCAAAGGAATTTGCCGATGGCGGCTGGTTCAAAACAGGCGATGTTGCAGTAGTGGAGAATGGATATTATAGGATTATGGGCCGCAATTCGGTGGACATTATTAAATCGGGGGGATATAAAATATCTGCATTAGAAATTGAAGAAGAATTGCGCAAGAATGAACTTATCAATGATTGTGCCGTTGTGGGAATGCCAGATGATGAGTGGGGGGAATTAATTGTAGCCGCAATTGTTGTTACAGATGTTTCCATCGACCTAGTCGAATTAAATACGTGGATAAGGCAAAGAGTGGCCCCTTATAAAACACCCCGAAAATATTTATTGATGGAGGAGTTGCCGCGCAATGCCATGGGGAAAGTCACCAAAAATGAAGTTAAAAAACTATTTCAACTATGATTCATTTAGTCAAATTATTACTGAGCGGGGTTGCTTTTTTTGTTTTCACACAAGCGGAAGCACAAAAGAGGCACCAGTCAGCCATTTTTCCTGATATAGATTCCCTTACCAATATTCAATATGGAGAGGCTGTTAATATGAAGGGGAAAAATGAAAAATTAATGTTGGATGTATTTACTCCTCCAAAATCCGACACAATGAAATACAGGCCACTGATTATTTTTATTCATGGTGGAGGTTTTCAAAATAATACCAAAAATGGAAGTTATAGCTCAATGCTATGTACATCATTTGCAAAGAGGGGCTATGTGGCGGCTACGATTGATTATAGACTTGGCTTGGCAAAGTCAGCTTTGGAGGACAATAAAAAAGTGAGTACAAACACTGATTATGCGGAGGCAATGTACCGTGCCCAACAAGACGGGAAAGCTGCCGTAAGATTTTTCAGAAAGTATGCGGATGTTTACGGAATCGACACCGCCCAGATATTTATTACCGGAACTTCTGCCGGATCCAAAACCTGCCTGGCAATGGCTTATATGGATGAGAAAGAAGTTCCCGCAGGCGTGGATGTTCATCAATGGGGAACACTGGAGGGGAATAGTGGAAATGAAGGCTACTCATCAAAAGTAGCGGGAGTTATGAATGCTTGGGGTGCCCTTATTGATTATAAATGGATTCAAAAAGGCGATCCGCCATTATTTAACACTGCCGGTACGAGTGACAAAACAGTTCCTTACGACAGTTCTTTCGACTACCATGGATTTAAGTATGGTCCGTACATTCTCTACCAGCATTGTTTGTCATTAGGTATTGCAACAGGCTGGCGACCCTTCGTTCATGCAGGCCATACACTTGATAATGACAAGTTGAAACAGGACAGCTGTATTCAATCCATGGCTGCCTGGCTGTATACGCAGTTGCAAAGCGCTGATGGTAAAAAATCGGAGGGCGTTACCAGGTTTAAAAAAGAAATCAACTCGTTTGACAGTTTGAATCTGGCTGAAAGATATTCTTCTGATGCGATTATGTTTTTGGGCAGTTCTTACATTCGGCTCTGGAAAAACATCAGAGAAGATTTGCAGTACAAGCAAATTATCCACCGGGGCTTTGGTGGCTGCAATTTGCGTGAGGTGGCTTATTATGTGAAGCGAATTGTGTATCCCCATCAACCCAAGGCGTTGTTTATTTATGTGGGCAATGACATCGTTGCAGGCGACAAGGACAAGGCGCCTGACCAGGTGTTGGAGCTGTACAAGTATGTGGTACAAGTGTTGCGCGAAAAGTATCCCACGCTACCCATCACCTGGCTGGCGATATCGCCGAGCGAAAAAAGGTGGGCCGCCTGGGATAAGGTTACCGAAGCCAACGAGCTGATAAAGGCGTATTGTGCATCGGATCCCAACCTCCATTATTTGGATGCGGGTAAAGAATTTTTAGGTGCGGACGGAAAGCCCCTCACCAAGTATTACTTGAAAGACCATTTGCACTATAATGAGCAGGGCTATAAGGTATGGGGTGCTGCTATTACCCAAGAAGTCAATCGAATAGCAGGGAAATAATTACTCATAATAAAAGTAACAGTCAGATGAAGATTTATGGAGTTGCAATTTTGGCCGGTTGCTCTTTAGTAGGCCATATTTTGGGAGATCGGTTAGGAGCCATTTTTAACTTGAAGGGAAATCTCGGCGGGGTGGGCTTTGCGATGCTGCTATTGATTTTATTAAACGATTATTGTAAAAAGAACCAGCTACTGAAGCCCGAAACGGAGAGTGGGATACTGTTTTGGAGCTCGATGTACATTCCAGTGGTGGTGGCGATGTCGGCCACTCAAAATGTAAAGGCAGCACTTTCGGGTGGATGGGCGGCACTATTGGTGGGAATTTTTGCCACCTTAGCCTGCTACCTGCTGGTGCCGGTGGTTGCCAAAATTGCCAAAAAATAACCAATCACCTTAAATTACTTTGCCATGCACGAATTGACAGGAATTTTAGATAAGAATGGGTTGATATTTGCATTTTTGTTGGTGGGATTCATCATGTATTTATCGTATTTCATTTCCAAGCGATTGACCAACCATACAATTCCCGGGGCCGCCATAGCAATCAGCGTAGGGTTGATTATTGCTTATTTTGGTGGCGAAAAAGGAGTCGCCTCTGTGCCGGCATTTTCGGGTATGGCCATTTTGGGCGGCTCGATGATGCGCGACTTTTCAATTGTGGGCACTGCCATGGGGGCCAGCTTTTCCGAAATAAAAAAAACAGGTCTTGTGGGCTTGCTTTGCCTTGTACTTGGAACGGTGCTTGCTTTTTTTGTCGGCGGAACTATCGGATTTTTGATGGGTTATACCGATGCTAAAAGTTTTGCCACCATTGGCGGCGGCGCCTGCACCTTTATTGTGGGTCCCATTACCGGCGGCGCAGTGGGCGCCAGCTCTGAAGTGATTGCCATCAGTATCGCTATTGGCGTTATTAAGTCCATCCTGGTTACCATCTCCACGCCCTTTGTAGCCAAGAGAATGGGTATTGACAATCCTCAAACTGCGATGATTTTTGGAGGCATTGTTGGTTCCACCAGCGGAGTTTCCGCAGGCCT
>CANJDY010000334.1 GCA_947472635.1 Chitinophagaceae bacterium | reverse complement strand
CGACAAGTATTTAATTGGATTGCCGATGGCTTTGGCAAGAAAAGGCCTCATAAAAAAGTAACCCCATTGATTGCTAAAATTGTATGGAGATTGGAAGCAATCAAAAGCAAGTTCTCCGGAAAAAACCCTTTGATAACGAAGGAAACAGCCACTACTGCGCTGGCAGAAGTAAGGTATAATAATAAGAAGCTCGGGAAATTTTTACCCGATTTTCAATATACCAGCATCGAATCGGCTATAGCTACTACTTGCCAACAAATGTTGCAAAATCTAAAAAAGGAGCAGCCCTAATTTCAAGGAACCTTGCCATTGAAAGATATTAGCTTACAATCCCCATTCAAGTTAACGAATCGCCATTTGGGCAGTAAGAAATAGTAGACCCCAACCCTTTACAATGATGCTGAGGCGCATGCAGGATGTATAGCCGCCTGTGGCGGACTGAGTTCAAATCTCGGTCTCGCACCATAAAAATCAAGGACCTACCTTAAATCGTGGGTCCTTTGTTGTTTCTGGGCCTCCTTTCGGTGAATTATACATAAAGAAATAGGCCTCTATTGCTAGAGGCCTATTTCTTCTACTTGAACTTAAAAATATTATTTTTTAGGTGCAGTTAGTGCTTGTATAATTCCAGTCATATCTTGATATTCATCCACATAAATAACTTTATGATCGGTATTAAATACGAATATACCAAAGTACTTATTTTTTACAGTAGCTCCATTTTTACCAGTGCCACTCCATTTTGCAAAAACTCTAACATTGCCATCTGGCTTAAATGTAATTGAGTCTACTGCCGGTAAAAATATCAGGTCGGAATAACTTAATTCAGCATTTAAGTCTCGCAATGTTTTTAATGCAGCTAGATTCGAAGTTTTATTTAATACAACTGCTCCAAGTCCTGGACCATCAAACTTTGCTGTATCTGAAAATAAATCGTCTTGACTAAAGTCATTTTTTACAAAGCCATCTAAAAGTGTTTTTACAATTGTAGCATTTTCTTTGAATAAGGCAATGTTTGCATCTTCTTTACTTGTTTTCGGTTCTGAACTTGTACAGCCCATCAATGATGCTGTTACGATAAAGAACAATACTAATTTTTTCATAGTTTTTTGTTTAATGAACTACTAAAGTAACAAAATACTTTCTAAATGAAAGTATTTTGCATATCATTAATTTTTAATGAAAATAAAATTGAGTCTTTTATAGTCGATGCAGTGTGAGGAAACCATTCTATCAAACCCAGTAAAAACGGTTTATTTTCTTATTTTTCAACAAGTAGGTATAAATCAACGAGTCATTTTTTATTATATCCTATCTATGAACATGAGCTTAGGGCTTCATCACCTTCTCCCAAAGCTGCGGGATTCTTTTTATCCATACTAGCTCTCGTTTTGCAATACCAGCTTCCTGGGCAGGTGTGCCCCAATAGGTTTTATTCCCTTCTAGCGAAGCTGTAACACCCGATCTGCCAAGCAAAATGGCATTTTCTCCTATGGTAAGGGTCTTATTGACCACTACCTGGCCCCATAAGGTTACCCCATCCTTTATATCAACACAGCCTGCTATCAGCACATGGGCCGCCAATAGGCAGTTTTTGCCAATCACCGTGTCATGGCCAATATGAACGGTATTGTCTAGTTTGGTTCCGCTGCCAATCACGGTGTCGCTACTTACTCCTCGGTCGATGGTGCAGCCGGCCCCAATTTCTGCAAAATCTTCAATGATTACCCTGCCACAACTGGGCATTTTTGTGTACCATAGTTCCCTGTCTTTTTTTGTGTTGTAATAAAATGCATTACTACCAATTACAGTGCCTGATTGAATGATTACCTGGTCGCCAATAATGCAGTTATCCATAATCGTTACATTGGGATAAACGATACAATTTTTTCCTATTTTAACTTGATGACCAATGAACGTATTGGGATAAATAATACTTCCTTCTCCAATCACAGCAGTTTCGCTAATTGGTTGTACAGCAGGTACAAATGGATTGAAATGATTTACAATTTTACAATACGCTTCGAAGGGATTTTCAACTAGCAATAAAGTTTTATTGGAAGGACAATCCGTTCTTTTATTAATGATGATAAAGGTAGCGGCACTATGAATACACTTGTCATAATATTTAGGGTGATCAACAAAAACCAAATCCCCGATTTCAACTTTATGTAATTCATTGATGCCAGTTGCATCACCTTGTTGGTTGCCGATTATTTCGGCATTGATCAATTTAGCAATCCAACTAACTGAAACGGGTGCAGGAAAATGCATACAATATATTTTTTACAAAGGTACAGTGCTTTGCTTTTAGTGGCTACATAAACAAATATTACTCCAATTGGGTTAAAATCACCCGTTTTAAAAAAATAAGGCAATCTTTTTTCAGAGCAAACCATGCTGGAATTACAATGGTGGACTAAAGGAAAAAAGCCTTTCAAACTAGTAATATTTTTTTAAAAAATCGAGAGTCAGCTGCAATGATTAATTCCATAAATACCAGTAAAATCAATAGTTTCATTCATTAATAGCATTTTTTTTCGATGGGTCAATAGCTTGAAAATCGATTGCTAGTATTGACGAAAACCATTTTTACACCCCACCCTTATCCACAGCCTAAAAAAAAATGTGAATAAAATTATTTAAAATATTTTTTTTGGTAGCGAATATTCTTTTTAATATTGTGTAAGGAAATTACGTTTCCTGGTACTTACTAACCCATATATATATGAAGCCCGGCTCACAAATGTCGGGCTTTGTTATTCTTAGGAATGCAGAAACGCATTCGTTCTGTCGCTACCTTTACCTTTTTTAAGCATCCTTTAATTTATTATTCTTGGAATATTACTGTATCATTTACAAACCTTTTAATGTGCTTTCACAGTTTACATCAGGAGAAGGAAAACAAACTTTGAAGGACTTTTTTGATGTTCCGGTAGACGTTTATCCGGTAGGCAGATTGGATTATGACAGCGAAGGTTTATTGATTCTTACCAACGACAAAAAAATCAATCATGATTTATTGAATCCGATGTTGGAACACACCCGTGAATATTGGGTGCAGGTGGACGGAGAAATAACGGCGGAGGCATTGCATGATTTGCAAAATGGAGTCGATATTACCGTAGATGGAAAATTGTACCGTACCAAAAAAAGCAAGGTAGTAGCATTAAAAATTCCGCCTAAAGTACCAGATAGAAATCCTCCTATCCGGGTTAGGAAAAATATCCCTACCAGCTGGGTGAAAATAATACTCACCGAAGGGAAAAATCGGCAGGTAAGGAAGATGACAGCAGCTGTTGGATTTCCTACCTTACGCCTCATTCGTCACCGGATAGAAAAATGCACCATTGAAGGACTTGAACCGGGGGAAATGCGTATTTTAACGAGGGGGGAAATGTATCAATTTCTCTTCCAAAACAGAAATGAAGGTCCGAAAGCCTAAGAATGGCGATTTTTCCTATAACTTGTAGCTAATTTTTAATAAAAACAACCTTTCAATAATGCTAAAATCAATGACCGGCTTCGGCAGGGCTGAACAAACGGTAAATGACAAGACCTTTCTGGTAGAAATTAAATCGCTGAATGGCAAGCAATTTGAAATGCAATTG
>CANJDY010000333.1 GCA_947472635.1 Chitinophagaceae bacterium | reverse complement strand
CGATATGGAGCCCGGCGATTTTATTCATTCCTTTGGTGATGTTCACCTGTACAATAATCATTTTGAGCAGGCCAATCTTCAGTTGAGCAGATCACCCTTTCCATTGCCCACCATGAAAATAAATCCTGAAGTAAAAGATATTTTTGATTTTAAATTCGAAGATTTTGAATTGGAAAATTACCAGTCTCACCCAGGAATAAAAGCACCAGTGGCTGTGTAGTATGAATAAGGGCATGACAAAATAATTGAGACTACATCAATTTTTATACCTACTATTTATTGGCATTAACTTCAATTATAATGAATAAAAAAACAGATGCAATGGCAATTACAAATTCTCTTTCGGAGGGTATGGAAATTGCGCTAATTGTAGCCGCGTCTACAAACCATGCGATTGGGAAAAACAACCAGTTACTTTGGCATCTTCCAAACGATCTAAAATTTTTTAAGAATACCACCTGGGGTTTTCCTGTCATTATGGGCCGTAAAACATTTGAGGCAGTCAATAAGCCCTTGCCCGGAAGGACCAATATCGTAATTACCCGAAAGCTAGATTGGGAAGCCCCCACTGTAAAAACTGCAACACATCTGGAAGGAGCAATTGAAATAGCCGGTCAAACGAACGCGAAACAGTTGTTCATAATCGGCGGTGGCGAAATTTATACACAAGCTTTGCCAATGGCAGATACTATTTATTTGACCAGGGTCCATACCATTATGGAAGGAGATACTTTTTTTCCGGCATTGGATGAAAGTCAATGGGAATTATTTTCCAATGATGATTTTTCTGCAGATGAAAAACATACATTCGACTATTCGTTTCAAGTATGGAAGCGTAAATAATAAATAGGCATTCACCTCCCCATATTTTCTAATCTTTTTTATATTGTACAATCATTTTCAATTAGCCCGTAAATACCTGCTGTATTGGCTCACCGCTTCCAATGGGAAAGGGCATGGAGTACACTCCCCCTTTGTTTTTGATTTTATTAATAAGGTATTGACCGATCAAAAAAAATACCCTTGTTATAGTGAAATTGAAAAATGTCGCAAAGCCTTGCTCGCCAATAGTGAATGGATTGAGGTAGAAGATTTTGGAGCAGGGTCTTCCCTGCTTGCTTCCAATCGGCGAAAAGTAAATGCCATTGCACGCTCTTCCGTAAAACCAAGAAAATACGGCCAGTTGTTATTCAGGATGATCCAATACTATCAGCCTTCCTGCATCTTAGAGTTGGGGACTTCGCTTGGCATCACCAGTTGCTATCTCTCTCAGGGTAATCCATTAGCACAATTCTATACCTGTGAGGGAGCTGGTAAAATAGCGGCTATTGCGCAGCAAAATTTTAACATATTTCAATTGAAAAACACCGAAATTATAGTGGGTGATTTTGCAAAAACACTTCCATTGGTTTTTTCAAGAATGAAAACAATTGATTTTGCTTTTATTGACGGCAACCATCGTAAATCTTCAACGATCCACTATTTTCAACAATTGCTCGATCATTCCATCCCCAGTTCTATTTTTGTGTTGGATGATATTCATTGGAGCAGTGAAATGGAAGAAGCATGGTTCAACATCCAGCAACATCCGGCAGTTACCCTTACCATCGATCTGTTTTTTATGGGTATTGTTTTTATTAATCCCGTTTTTAAAGTTAAGCAACATTTCACCATACGGTTCTAATTATAGCTACCTTCACATCAACTTTTTCTATATGATTTTTTACGTTTTAAAAGAGCCTTCTCCTGAAACCCTTTGATTTAGCTAATGAAAACGACCTTTTCTTTCAGATACATTTGTAAATAATATAATCCATTGAAAGTTCCTCCTTCACTTATCGACTCATTAATTGGTACAGTAGGTTTCGATCAAGCAGCCTTCGAAAAAGTGCACCAGTCGGGGGAGCAAAATACGTCCATTCGGTTCAATGAACAAAAGCCAGTAGACAAATCAACTATTTTCCCTGTTCAAAATAATAATGAAGCGGTGGATATTTCCCCCGTGCCATGGAATGCAAACGGATGCTATCTTTCAGCCCGTCCTTCCTTTACAGCCGACCCGCTATTTCATGGAGGGGCTTACTATGTTCAGGAAGCCAGTAGTATGTTTTTGGAAGAAGCACTAAAGCAGTCCATTGATTTTTCGAAATCCATTCGGGTGTTGGATCTATGTGCGGCTCCGGGTGGAAAATCTACCTTACTTCAATCTGTTATTGACGATAAAAGTATATTAGTAAGCAATGAGGTTATCAAGTCGAGGGTAACTGTTTTGTCGGAAAACATAGCAAAGTGGGGCGCAGCCAATGTAATCGTTACCAATAATGACCCAAAAGATTTCCAACGACTACCCGATTATTTTGATCTGATTGTAGTGGATGCGCCATGCAGTGGAAGCGGATTATTTAGAAAAGACCCCAAGGCAATCAATGAATGGAGTGAGCAAAATGTTGACTTATGTAGCCAGCGACAGCAACGTATTTTGGCTGACATCTTACCAGCTTTGAAAGCAGGTGGCACATTGATTTATTCCACCTGCTCCTATTCGCCTGCAGAAGATGAAGAGATTTGTGATTGGCTGAGTAAGCATCACTCACTTAATTCTATTCAATTTCAGTTAAAAAACGAATGGAATATCATTGAAACTAGTGCCCCAGATTCCAATGCTCACGGTTATCGCTTTTATCCTGATAAATTAAAAGGCGAGGGTTTTTTTATAGCAGCGTTCAGGAAGGAAAATCCTGTTGTCGCTGATAGTAGGGCCCTGACTGCCAAAGGAAAATCTGAGCGATTGACTTCCAAGGAAATAGAGGTGGTAAAACCTTGGTTAAGCAATGGGGATGATTTTTTCTACCTCAGGCAGCAAGATGAAGTGATTGCAATGCCCCTTCACATGGAAAATGATTTGGCAATTATCCAATCGGCTCTCTATATCAAAAAGGCTGGGATAAAGCTAGGGGTCATCATTCGCAATGAATTGATTCCCGCTCATGAGCTTGCATTGAGTAATAGCATTAGTCCCTTGATTACTGCTGTAGAGGTGGACAAGTCAACCGCTTTGCAGTATTTGCGAAAGCAGGAAATATCAATACCGTTGACTTATAAAGGCTGGGTATTAATTACGTATTTACAAATCAGACTTGGCTGGGTAAAGGTATTACCCAACCGCATTAATAATTATTATCCCAAAGAGTGGCGTATTATCAACAAGTAGCAGTAAATATTGCCGTTGCGCCTACTAATTTTTTTTAACTATTTCTGTTAGACAGAATATTGTCACTACTCAACAAAATTTCTCATCTTTGCATCGAATAAACCATCAGCATATGAAGCTTTTATTGATTGTATTATTTTCTGTTCCCTTGTTTGCGCAGGCACAAATTAAATCAATCGTGATAGAAGGTGCAGCGCCGAATTTATTTGTAACCCATACAGTTGCGCCGAAAGAAAATTATTATAGTGTTGGACGTATTTACAATGTGAGTCCCAAAGAGGTGGCACCCTTTAATAATCTGGTGTTGGAAAATGGGCTAAGTTTGGGGCTGAAATTGAAAATTCCGTTATCGGCTACCAATTTTTTGCAGATGGGCAATGCTGCGGAGGATGAGGTATTGATACCTTTAT
>CANJDY010000332.1 GCA_947472635.1 Chitinophagaceae bacterium | reverse complement strand
GTATAGTTATGCTCTTTATTATAACCCTTCGGTCCGCTAATATCCGTTGTTAAATTGTGAACACCCGGAGCCGCAACATCCACTTCTGCGCCAAAACAAGAGCCCCACCAATATTCTCCGTCTTGACTAAATTTAGTTTTGGGTTCATCAAATTCATTGCTGGCCGAAACGGTCAACACTTCTTGTAGATTACCAGGATAAGCCACCTTAGCATCTTCATTGCCGGCAGCAATCACTACTACGCAACCTTTGCCCTCCCTACCATTTGCCCTCGCACGGTCAAATGCCTGGGTGATGGCATTGGAGGGCGCCCCGCCACCCCAACTATTGCTCAATACATCCGCGCCATTTTCCCATGACCAATCGATGGCCCTTCTAATAATTGAATTGCTGGTGATCCATTCCCCCTCGGGGGCGGTAGAGTAGGCTAGCCGCACTGCAAATACAGCACAACCTCCAGACAATCCCTTGATGCCAAATTTTTTATGCTTCGCTGCTGCCAGTCCACAACAAGCCGTTCCGTGTCCATCCCATGAATTGGGCTCTTGGAAAGTATCTTCATCGGTTGCGTCGAATGATTTTTCTATCACTTCTTGTAAATCGGGATGGGTCGTTTCTACTCCCTCATCTAAAATAGCAATCTTTATATTTTTACTTCCTATTTGAATTTTCCATGCCTCCTCCGCCATGGTGATTTTTAAAGCATATTGAAGTTTACTGAGGTCTTTTTTATCATCGATAGTATCGCCTGAATCAGGAAGGCTGTAAGAAATTTTCCGATTATGATTGGAGCCAATAGTAATAAAATCTGGCTCCGCATACATAACCCCTTGTTCCGCAGCAATCTGCTTCACCAGATCAAATAGATCAGCAGTTTCCGGAATTCTTACAATCAGTTCATTGTATGCTTCTTCAATCTTTTCACAATGGAACTTTTGCAGTAAAGCTTCTGATGGGTAATCCCTTTGCTCTAATCCAATTATTATTCTGTCGGTAGCCAACACTTTCTTGTCGCCCGATTTGAAAACAGGCATTACGGTCTTAATTTCATTTGACTGATTCAAAAAAGCAAAAGCATTACTTACTTCACGGGGACTGTTTTTTTGCTGATTTATCAAATTAAAAATGGTAAATTTTTCACCGGGAATTTCAAGTCTTTTTGAAAATTCACCTAGCTCTTTGTTTTCTGTTACAAACTTAGAGCGGGCGCTTCGGGGAAATGGCTCGTAAAATTTCAAAGCAACATGATCGGCGTCGATGGCTAAATTTACTTCCTGCCCATTTACCTGGTAACTAAATTTATTGCTATTCATGTGAAGGTTTTTTCTTTTAGAAAATACTTGCTCTAATCACGCTGACTAATGACTGAATGGTTGATAAGACGATAATACATCCTACCCCAAGCCGCCAGGTGTTGAATTAATCAATTCATTAACAGATTGTAAGGAAAGGTTATGGAGGGGTGATTCGAGGGGTTAGATTAGACTACTAACATACTACCTAATTATGATAAATGCAAGTGCCCGCCGTAATAATTTTTTAAAAATGGCAATGGAATTTACTACCATCGGAGGGATGGGGGCAGAAAATAATAAAACTATTGAAAACCAGCTGACAAGTCAGTTTCGGCAGGTTTAGTTCAATTTAAACAAGGTCGATAGCAAATTGCTGACTCATCGCATACAAGCTTTTTTCCGCTGCAGCTAATGACTGTATAAATATTGGCTGATTATCAATTGTAACAGCCGGTAAATTTTTATAATACGCTATGCCAGCCAGCAAGTTTTTAAAAAATTCAGTAAAATATTTTACTCGCTTTGGATCTAACTCAAAGGCTTTTTCAGTACCCAATTGATCCTTCAGAAAATTGATATACAAACTCAATTCAGCTATAAACATATTGGGTCGACTCCTATCTTTCATAATATTGGCGCGGCCATAAATATGATCGGTCATGGTTTGCAAAGAAACAACTTGTGAAAAATAGGCAATGTTGGGCCCAGGACATATATTCACAGCGTGAAGATTTTTTACAAATGTCTGCTCATAATTGATCGCGGCAGCATTGCTTAATCCTACACAAAGACACTCCTTATCGGTAACCTGGGTAAGCTGTTGTTGATATTCTAATTCGGGTAGGGCTAAAGATTGTAATTGTGCAATTTTAAGTTGCTGGTATTTACGCGAAGCGGTACAAATAGGTTCCTCGGTAAACTCTGTATTAAATGCCAAATGTTTTTCGGTACAAGGGCTTCCTGGTTTGCCGATTTTTATCCTTTGCTGTTTTTCTATTGCCGAACTCGTGCCCTTGAGGTAATAAAATTTAACTCCCAAAGGAGAATTGTTACTGAGCACTACGTCTTCTTTTTTTGCTTTACATAGCAAAGCTAAGGTAGCATCATCTACGGTAGTAGCTTCAGGAACCAATAAAAACGGAGTGCCCCAGCCAGTACTTTCCATATCGTAATAGCTATGCAAAAACTGGTCCTCTTCAGCAGTGCCTATACCGCCCTGAACAGATAAACCCAATAAGGGAGGATACACAAACGTTTTGCCGGTTTTTTTTTGAATGGCTGCATTGTATATTTCAAAAAGACTATCAATTAACTCCTGTTTTTTTGATTTAAATTCTTCTAGAATGGGGCCTAATAAAAAACCATCTGTAGCAAAAGCATGGCCACCGCAATTGAGTCCAGACTCAATCCTAAACTCACTTACCCAGATTCCTTTCTTTGCCAAATACTTTCCCTGTATCAAAGCTGACCGGTAATCACTCACCTTGATAATCACTTTTTTATTAAACCCCCCATTTTCATTGACGTCAAATTCGGTGCACTTTTCCAGATAATTATAAAGCCTTGGGTTCATGCCGGCAGAAAAAATAATGGCCGAATTTTTTAAATCGCTTTTTGCGAAACCTCTCAGTGCAGCAACTGCATCAGATCCATCTTCTATTAACTCTCCTTTTTTTGTATAATTATTTCGATCTGTTTTAGTCATTATATTCACATCAATACTGCCGGACACAATTTTAGTTCTTAGATAGGTAGCCATCTTCTCGGCCTCGGGTTTATTTTCTGTTATCATCATTTGCTGGTACAGCTTTTTTATTTTACTGTCATCCGGCAACATTTCAAAATATTGAACAATCTCTGCGCCTTTTTCAAAGGCTGATTTTTTTAATTTCTCCACCTGTGACTGCACAATCGCATTCACCAGATTTAAATAATCCGTAATTCTTTTTGCCCTGTAATCCGCTTCATGGGTATCAATCGGATGATAGGGCTGGTGTATGGTTGAATAATAATGGCTTCTCATTAATTCAATCAATCTATCCTCAACGATAGAGATTACAGAAGCAATACCAAACCGCGCTACTTTTATAGGAGAGTCGATTGTAAAAGCCAACCCCATCACTGGAATATGAAACTTGTGTGGTGAAAGGTTTTTCATGCGATTAATTGATTTGATGTGTGATTTCAAAAATGTCTGCCGGCAGCTATCATTTATAGTAGAACTAACAATATGAATTTAAATCGCTTTACTAAAAGTATTTTCCCTTTGCGCAGTTTTATTTTCCCAAAGTTTTTCATCCATTGCTGCGCAGATATTTCTGATAAAAGAT
>CANJDY010000331.1 GCA_947472635.1 Chitinophagaceae bacterium | reverse complement strand
TAACTCCTGTTAATGCGCCTAAAGGAACTACCTATACTTGGGGACTTCCAGTGGTTACACCAACGAATTCAATTTTTGGAATCAGTAATGCGGTACAAGGGAAAGATTCTATTAAGCAGGTATTAACCAATTTGACATTGTTAAATGGCGTTGCAGTGTACAAAGTAACTGCCAATAATTCTGGTTGCGTTAGCAATCAGTTCAATGCCAACGTTACGGTATTGCCATTGCCACGAACCATTATCAGTGGAAATAATAACATCTGTAAGTATCCGGCAGATACTATTTCATTAAACTTTAGCGGACAATCTCCATGGAGCTTTACCTATGCAGAAGACAATAAAGCACCGGTTACGATGAGTGGTATTACCCAGGCGCCCTATTCATTGAGGTTGCCTAATGCAATTGCCTCAACTATGCGCCGATTTAGCTTTACCAATATTGCCAATGCTGGTTGTATCAATAAATTAGATACTAGCTATTTTACACAGGTAATCAAACCTTCACCTACTGGAGTGATTTATTCAATTCATGGTAATTATTTATGTAATAATATTACTGACACATTGCATATTGTTTCACCAGATTCGCCTACTTACAAGTGGCTGCTCAATGGGGCATTGTTGACTGGCGCAACAAGGGATACGTTATTTACTAATCTGGCTGGTCGGTATAGTGCAATTCTAACTAATAGCGTTGGTTGTTCGGATACATTGACCAGCACTTATACACTCAATAAAATAACCAAGCCGATTATTAAACTGGCTTATGATACCTATTGTGTGAATACAAGGATGAATATTACCAACTTGACCGACACTAGTACGCTTGGAAGTACCAATTGGTTATGGGATTTTGGAGATGGAAACATTCAATCAACCTTCCATAGTTTCAATACGTTTTCCACAGGTGGGGATTACCATATTACACTCAAGGCAACGCAGTTGAATTGTGCAGCTACTTCGAGTCAGCTCGACACTACAGTCGATATCCAGGTGCCTATTTCAGGAATTACCATGCCGTCTGTAAGTGCGTATAAATCAGTTTCCACACCATTAAGTATTCGGTCAATTCCGGCCTATCGATACCGTTGGACGCCTTCCTGGGGAATTAGTAATCGCGATAGCGCTAATGTGAACTTTAGTTTTGCTTCCACACAGCAATATGTGGTCAATTTGATTTCTCCTGCTGGCTGTGTCACGCGCGATTCTTTACTGGTAAGGGTATTTGACAATAAACTGGTTGATATTCTGGTTCCCAAAGCTTTCACGCCTAATAACGATGGAGTAAATGACCGACTATTTCCGTACCTGACTGGAATTAAAGATTTCCGTTATTTTAAAATATTTAATCGTCAGAACCAATTAATGTTTGAAACAAAGAATTATGATGAAGGCTGGGATGGATACCTGCTGGGTAAACCTATGCCGATGGGTATTTATATTTGGGTGGCAACTGGAGTGGCTACGGATGGCACTGTGGTGGAAAGAAAAGGCCAAACCCTATTATTGAGATGATCTAAATTATTATATGGGAAGACATTGTAAATATTATTGTATTGCGATCTTGGTTTGCTGCGCGTTTTCATTACGCGGAGTTGCACAAGCACCTATGCTATCCCAATACTTTGCATCACCCCTTAACATTAACCCTGCCTTAGCAGGAAATGGATATGCAAGTTGGCGTATCATGGCGGTAAGGCGAAACCAATGGGTTGGTGCCGGCGTTGACCCATTGAATACCACTTCGCTTTCACTTGATGGAAAATTGTTCAAGCAGAAGGGCAATGAAAATAATTACTTGGGAGCAGGCCTTTTATTTATTCAAGACAAGGGTCTGGCGGGGGCCTATAAAAACAATTCAATCAATTTGGCATTTAGTTCTCATATTAGTCTTGATCAAGAGGATGTACATTCTTTGGCAGGTGGTTTAGGGGGTTCTTTTAATAATACAGTCATCGATTATTCGCAACTTACTTTTTCGCAACAGATTTCATCTGCTGGTTTTAATCGGGCCTTACCCACTTTTGAGACTAATTTATCCAGTGTGAAGCCTTATTCTTCTGTTTTTGGGGGACTTACTTATTCCTACAAAACAGAGGCAGCCAATTTTGAAATGGGGCTTGCCTGTTACCAGTTGCTGAGTTCCGTTCGAACATCTTTGCAGGATCCTACCCAAATGGATCCTCCCCGATTTAATTTCCACACAGACTTTCAATCTTATCTTGGTGAAAGAACTACTTTTAATGCCAATGCACTGTTTTCATTTGAAAAATATGTTAACACCTATTCTTTAGGATTTAATATTGGTAATATGGTAGGCAATACGGTGGAAGATGAAGAACCAACCATTATCAATACGGGTATTTGGTATCGGCATAACCAAGCTTTATCACCTTATATTGGACTTGGCTACGGCATCATGCAGGTAGGCATTAGCTATGATATTAATATTTCTAAGTCAAAGACTGACCTGGGGCCTTTACAAACCTTTGAGTTCTCACTTGTTTTCCGCTCTCCCGTTAGAATAAAAAGCCCTGTTCCCTGTCCGTGGAGATAACAATCTCTCTTGTTGCCGAAAAAAGATGTCATCTCCTAGCCCTACCTAATTTTGCTAAGGTATTTTCGCTGGATGGTATATTCAAAAAAACGTTTGTCAAATTCAGTCCGGTGCTTTTCTAACAGATCGTCTGGAAAGTCGCTATATGCCTTAAATTTTTTATTGATCATTAACACCGCAGCAGCGCGTAAATTGTTTTGAATTTTAACAGGTTTTTTCCCCAGCCCTAAAACTTGGTTCATTTGATTTACGGAGGTCATTACATCGATCAAGCTATTGTTGATTAATAGTTCCAGTAGATTATTTTCGGGTTCTGTCAGATTAGCTTTAAAAGACTGCTTGTGTTGAATTAAAATCCCTTCCGGTTGATTCGTTTCTTTATTTGCTTCTGCTTGCATGGTTAACAAGGCGATTTTCTGTCGCATCTTTTGAAATCTCATAATAACCAATCCGGCCAGCAGTAAAAGGATTGCAACAAGCGAGAAAGATACTAATTGTTGGGAGTCCTTTACTTCTTTTTCCTTCCTTGGTAGCGGCAAATAAATGGGGATGCCGGTATCTATTAAATCAGCATCCCCAAATGGTATACTATCTATTTCCCCTGTTATACTATTAAACAAATGCACCGAGCTGTCTTTACTAAAAAGCAACTTTTGAAAAGGCTTAGAAATTGAATTGAATATAATTGTCTTTTTAGCTGGTTGAATTTCCTTAAATTGATTGTTTTTGAAATCGTATAAATTAAACTCAAAATCCAAATCCATTAGCAGACCCTGCTTTGTATGAAATCCGAGTCGGCTAAATTCAGTAGAATTATTTACTATTGAATCAAGTTTTTTGTTTAAAGGTAACGGATCATTCCACCAGCTTTTGGTTAGTAGATCCAGACATTGAACGTAGTTGGTAATATCTCTTTTCTGCGACTTGTCAGCCAATAAAAGGATCGGATTTTGGAAGATTAGGTAAATTTTTTTATCGGCAACATCGTAATAAAATTTACATTTAAATGTATTAAAAGGCAATGTCTTGCCGGTTGGCATTAAGTACCACTCACTATTTTTTTCATCATAATATCGTAATTG
>CANJDY010000330.1 GCA_947472635.1 Chitinophagaceae bacterium | reverse complement strand
CTATTCCTTGTATTTCTACAATTCCAACTTCAAATAGTAGCATGTTTTTTTACAAAAATACAACAATAAGGTACTAATATTTTCCTTCTTTCGAAAAATCGTGGTAACGACATTTTTTAAAAAAATGATACCTTTACATAAATAACATTGAATTTATGGAAACATTGATAGCAGCTCCCATTAGTTTAACCCCTGGGGCAAAGGAAGAAGTTAGGCGCTTGATGAATGAAATTGATTTTGACAAAAAAAATGTACTACGCGTAGGGGTAAAAGGGGGAGGATGTAGCGGAATGACCTATGTGTTGGGCTTTGATATACCTACTGACAAAGATGATCATTTTGAAATAGAAGCTATTCCCTGTATCATGGAAAGGTCGCATGGTATCTATTTAATGGGGATGGAGGTAGATTGGCAGGGCGGGTTAAATTCGCGCGGATTTACCTTTAAGAACCCCAATGCGAGCACTACTTGTGGGTGCGGCACATCCTTTGCTGTTTAATCAGTTCTTACGCTATATTGTCAGCAATTTATTTCAGGACGAGACATATCAATAAAAAGCCCGTTCAATTGAACGGGCTTTTTATTGATATATCGTATGATTGTTAAACTAAGCTTTCTTTGCGGCTGGTTTATCACTGCTAATCAATTCGGCTTCTCCTAGTGCCTTATCTTTTGCAAAATCCACCAAGATAGGGGCTGCCACAAAAATAGAGGAGTAAGTACCTGTTACCACTCCAATTAACATGGCGAATGCAAAACCTCTTGTAACCTCTCCACCAAAGATGAATAAGATCAATAGGGTTAAGAATACGGTCAGTGAGGTCATTACTGTACGACTAAGTGTATCGTTGATAGCACGGTTAATGATATTGCCCTTGTCGCTTGCTTTGGATCCCTTGCTATATTCGCGGATTCTGTCAAATACAATAACGGTATCATTCATACTAAATCCAATGACCGTTAAAATAGCAGCGATAAAATGCTGATCGATTTCTAACGGGAAGGGAACCACGTTTTTAAAGAAAGAGAATACCGCCAACATTACAAGTACATCATGTAATAAAGCTACAATCGTTCCAAAAGAATATCTCCAGTCACGGAAACGGATAAAGATGTAGATGAAAATAGCCAGTAGTCCAAAAATAATCGCCTTGATAGCACCTGCTTTCAGATCTGCCGAGATGGTAGGCTGAATGGTTTGTGAACTTTGTATGCTGTTTTTAGAAAAGTCAGCATAACTGATATTGGGAAGTACTTTCTTTAAGCCTTCATATAATTTGGTTTGAACTGCATCATCTGCATTCTCTTGGCCAATTAAATAAGAAGTAGTGATGTTTAGGTGTTTATTGTCGCCAACGGTTTTAATGATTGGGAAATCACCTTCAAGAGATTTTCTAAGGTCATCTTGAACTGATTCATTGGAAACCGACTGAGGAAATTCAATCGTATAACTGCGTCCACCCTTAAATTCAACGCCATAATGGAAACTATTGAAATAAGATCCAATTCCAAGTAATAGTACAATGATGGAAATACCGTAAGCCACTTTTCTGTATTCAATAAATTGAAATTTGGCATGTTTAAACACTCGTTTTGATACACCGGTAAAGTAATTAAAGTGACGGTTTTTATTGGTCCAGAAATCAGTAATAAGTCTGGATACTAATATTCCGCAGAATAAGGACAATAGGATACCAATGATTTGGGTAGTTGCAAAACCCAATACAGGACCTAATCCAAAATAAGCTAGGATAATAGCTGTTAATAAAGTAGTAACGTGCGCATCAATAACGGGAGCGAGTGAACGCCTATAGCCGTCATTGACAGCTTGGGGGTATGACTTACCTTTCGTTAGTTCCTCCTTGATTCTTTCAAAAATAATTACATTGGTATCTACTGCCATACCAATGGTTAACACCAAACCGGCAATACCTGCTGCGGTCAAGGTGAATCCCATTGCGCTCAATACACCTATTGTAAATAGCAAGTTCAGGATAAGGGAAATATTAGCAACCCATCCTCCACTATTATAATAAACCAGCATAAGGCCGAAAATAACTAGGAATGCAATTCCAAAGGCCATCATACCGCCATTTACAGCCGCTTTACCTAGGGTAGGGCCTACAATTTGCTCAGCAACAATTTTTGCCGGAGCATTGGTTTTACCTGATTTTAAGATATTGGCAAGATCCTGTGCCTCTTCGGTAGTAAAGCTTCCAGAAATTTCGGAACTTCCTCCTTCAATTGGCCCATTTACATTGGGAGCAGAGTAAACAATCTCATCTAGTACAATGGCAATCGGACGGTTGGTATTGTCTGTAGTTAATCTTGCCCAAGTTTTTGCACCTACAGAGGTCATTTGCATTTTGATAGAAGGACGGCCTCTGTCATCAAAACTTTGACTTGACTCTTCCACACCTTCACCTTCTAATTTTGCCTTATCTGTTCCTGGTACCGTTTTAATAGCATATAAAGGGTAGTAGCGAAGTCCACTTTTTGCTACTCTCTCTTCTACACCTAATAAAAACTTCATATCTGCGGGCAAACTGTTTTTAACTACTTCCAAATTCATGTAAGAATTAAAAACACCGGTATCTTTTAAAGCGATACTGCCAATAGCAGAGTTATAAACTGGTCTTCCTGTTTTTGGGTCTTGCTGACCTTCAATTGGATTGATAACCTTAAAAAAGGCGTTTTGATTGGCTGCTTTTTTCACAGAGTCAACCACATTTTTCTTTGAAGTATCTGAAGCACTCACACCACTTAAATAATCACTTACTGCCTTGTCTGCAATTTGAAGTGGACCAGCAAGTTCACTGATATTATATACTTCCCAGAACTGAAGGTTGGCACTTGCTTGAAGCAATTTCCTAACCCTATCCTTGTCTGTAATGCCCGCCAGTTCTACGTTGATAACACCTCTGTTCTCATCTAGATTGATGGTAGGACTAGCTAAACCGAATTTGTCAATACGCTTTAATAATATTTTATAGGTTTCCTGAATGGCACCTTTGGCAGTTATCCGGATTTGGTCAACTACCTTATCATCACTATCAGTAATTTTAACTTGCTTACCGGCTCCTGCAAATAGAGAAGTCAGCTTTGCTCCTGGATTTTGTTCCTTGTAAGCAGCAGTAAACAAAGTGATATAATCAGTATTACTGCTTATTTTTTGGGCATTGGCCGTTTGAATGGCCTTTACCAATGCTGGATCTTTCGGATTGTTGCTCATTGACTTCAATAAACCTTCAAGGCTTACGTCCATGGTTACACTCATTCCACCCTGTAAATCCAGACCAAGTTTCAATTCATTTTCTTTACACTTTTGGTAAGTGGTTCCCACTATCGGGTAGATGCTTTTATCTCTTGTACTGTCCAGTAGACGTTGCATTCTGCTTTTTACAAGCAGATCTTTATCTTCGCCCTTTACATCGGGGAATTGTGATTTTACAATCCTTTCCGCCTGTACTTTTATCTTGCCTTCATAATTTTGTATTACCCAGGTATAGGATAATTCCCAAAGGGAGATAAAAATTAAAGCAATGGCGAAAAACCAAACTAAGCCTTTCAATTTCATAATCGGTTACTTTTAATAGCTACTTTGTTAATTTTTTAGAAGTCCGCAAAGATAGGGGAAAAACTCTTT
>CANJDY010000329.1 GCA_947472635.1 Chitinophagaceae bacterium | reverse complement strand
TGATGCATTCAAGTGTAAATTAGAAAGGTAAAGCTATTGGTAAAAAAAGTGTAAAAAAAATTTGAAATATGAGACAAGTGACGTAAATTTGTAGACAACTGACGGGATATGGAAAAGAAATCAAAAAAGTCTACTACTCCGGCGCAAAAGATTACAGCAACAAAGCTAGAAGAGCCGGAGGTAATGTACAACCGTTCGGTGCGTGTAATTAACTCCGTAAACAATTTTACTTACAGCGAATTCAAAAAAATTGCTGAAAAAACCCCCTTCACACAGTCCGAATGGGCCGCTATGCTTCATGTTAGCGAGCGTACTTTACAACGCTATGCAAAAAACAACAGCAGCTTTGCCCCCATCAATGCCGAAAGATTTGTTCAAATTGTACAAGTAATCAATCGGGCTAAAAAAGTTTTTGGAAGTATCGAAGCATTCTATGAATGGATTCATTCCCATCCTCCCATGTTGGAGGGTGAGCTTTCTTTTTCTTCCCTTACTTCTCATGATGGCATTCAAAAAATATTGATACAAATTGGCCGTATAGAACATGGAATTCTTGCATGATAGTTTACCGATTAACGAGTGGAGAATTTATCCATGACCTTTCTGGTAAAGGTGCCAAGTTGTACGGAGGCAGATGGAACTCGTTTGGCTTGCCCGCCCTCTATACAGCCGAACATATTTCACTTGCCGTGTTGGAAATTTTGGTTCATACCAAAAACTTGCGAACTCCACTTAACTATTACTTAATCACAATTGAAATACCAGAGAACGGTTCTTTAGCTAGCATTGACTTCAAGAAAATGAAAAGGAACTGGAAGGATGACCCTGTCTATTTACAATCGATGGGAGATGAATTTTTAACTTCGAAACAATCGCTGGTTTTAAAAGTTCCCTCCGCCATCATTGAAGCCGAAAATAATTTTATTATCAACCCTGCTCACCCAGATTTGACAAAAATAAAAATTTTAAAATCTGAAAATTTCATATTCGACAAAAGACTTTATCTCAAAAATGAATACCACTTACCTTTTACTGGGCAGTAACATGGGCAATAGCCTTGTGCTATTATCCACCGCTATTGAACAAATAGAAAAAAAAATTGGAAAAATAATGCTACAATCTGGATTGTATTCCACTGCAGCCTGGGGTAATACATCGCAGCCCGATTTTTTAAACCAGGTGATTGAAGTAGCCACTAGTCTAGATGCAGCTGAAACCCTGCAAACTATTCTAGCCATTGAAAAAATAATGGGGCGAACTCGAACCGTAAAAAATGCGCCAAGGGTAATCGATATTGACATCTTGTTTTTTAACAATGAAATTATTACCCAGAGTGATTTAACAATACCACACCCCGAAATTCAAAACCGACGTTTTGTTTTGACCCCTTTATATGAAATTGCACCCCAGATGATACACCCGCTGCTGAACAAAACTATCCACGAGCTCCTACTGCAGTGCCCCGATCAGCTAGCAGTGAAAAAAAATTAATGCCGGAAAAGATTTTTCGCTTAATTTGTGCGCCCCAACTTATGAAGTATAGTTTTGTTACAATCGAAGGAAATATTGGTGCAGGTAAAACCACCCTTGCTAATTTACTCAGCAAACATTATAATGCCCGGCTAATTTTAGAAGAATTTGCAGACAATCCTTTTTTGCCGAAATTTTATGAAAATCAGCAACAATATGCTTTTCCACTGGAGTTGTTTTTTATGGCCGAGCGGTACAAACAACTCAAGGATCTGCTGCAAACAAAAGATATGTTTCAGCAAATCACCATCTCTGATTACCTCTTCACCAAATGCCTCTTATTTGCTAAAGTAAATTTACCAAATGAAGAATTCAGGTTGTACCAAAAATTATTTGACATCATTAATCCTCAGATTGCACAACCCGAAATACTGATTTACCTTCATAGCCCGGTCAACAAATTGCAAGAGAATATAAAAAACAGAAACCGCCCCTACGAACAAAGCATTGCCAACGACTACCTTTTTTCGCTACAGGAAACTTATACTAATTATATTAAACAGCACAATATCAAAACTCTTTTTGTAGATAGTTCCAATGCTGACTTTGTAGGCAACGCAACCCATCTCAATATTATCATCAATGCCCTTGATAAAGAGTACGACGATGGACAGCACTACATCACATTGCCCTAGTAAATAAAGTAGCCTACCCTATTAAATCAATTGTTTTGACAATTAGTTTTTAACTTCGTACAACCACTAATTAAAAGTCTATTGAACAGTTCTCCTTTGGCCGCTTTGAAAATACCTGAATTCAGGAGTTTTATTGTAGGCCGTTTTTTGTTTATTATGGGTCTTCGTATGATGGGCACCTTAGTGGCTTGGTGGATGTATGAATTAACTGGTGACGCTTTTTACATCGGCATGATTGGTTTAGCAGAGGCAATCCCTGCCGTGGGGCTTTCACTATATGCAGGATATGTAATAGATAAAAGTGAAAAAAGAAAACTTCTGCTGCGAACGGTAATGCTCTATGCTGTTTGTGCCCTTATTTTGCTAGGAGTTTCTACCAACTGGTTTCATGCTGAATTCGGCAATAAATTAATCATCCTTTTTATCTATAGCACTGTTTTTTTTACTGGTGCCATCCGTGCATTTTCAGGCCCTAGCTTTAGTGCCATCATTGCTTCGATGGTTCCTCGAGAAATGTTGATCTATGCATCTCAATTGAGTTCCACCAGTTGGCTGGTAGCCAGCATCACCGGACATGCTATGGCTGGTTTTTTAATCGTATGGTTGCAGGTTACGGGTACTTTTATGGTTATTCTATCTCTGATTCTTATTGGACTATACAGTCTTTTCAAATTAAAGGAAAAACCACCGGGCCTTACGGTAGAGAAAAAAACACTGGAAGCCGTTGGTGAAGGATTGAAATATGTGTTTAAAACAAAAGAAGTGCTTGCCGCACTTTCCTTAGATTTATTCGCTGTATTATTTGGCGGAGCAGTTGCCATGGTTCCAGTATATGCAAAAGATATCCTTCATGTAGGACCTATTGGCTTTGGTTGGCTGAACGCTGCTGCCGATATCGGCTCCATCAGTATGGTAATCGCCCTTACCATTTCACCTATGAAAAGAAGACAGGGTATAAAACTATTGATTGCAGTAGCAGGCTTTGGTGCTTGCATTATTGTTTTCGGTTTATCCAAATGGTATTGGCTGTCTTTTGTGGCATTAATGATCAGCGGACTGCTAGATGGCGTAAGTGTAGTGGTTCGCAGCAATATTATCCAGCTAAAAACGCCCGATGAATTGCGTGGCCGTGTAATGAGCGTTAATTCAATGTTTATCAACTCTTCTAATGAAATCGGACAGTTTGAAAGTGGTGTAGCCGCCAAATTATTGGGAGTAATTCCTTCCGTGTTTTTTGGTGGCTGCATGACCCTATTGGTGGTAATCGCTACCTGGATTAAAGCGCCTTCCTTGAAGAAGCTGGAGTACTAAAAGAGGTCTGTCAATTCGTATTTACTGAAATTCCATTAAGATTGTTTAGCCGCAGCCATTAATTTTTCAATGACATAATAAGTAATTGGACAAAACGTTGAGTTTTTCAAGGCCATTGGCTGCCTTTTCAATAAAAAATCCTCATCCGTATAAGGAAAACGTTCACAATCCG
>CANJDY010000328.1 GCA_947472635.1 Chitinophagaceae bacterium | reverse complement strand
GCAGCCTCCGTTAAATACTGCGGATCATTATTTCCTTTTTCAGTTCCTAGATGTTGATGAAATGTTTCACTTACATCCTGTTTTTTTAAATGAATAGCGGGCAATACAATATGGCTGGGCGGTTCATTTCTAAATTGAACAATTCGCTCACCTAAGTCAGTATCCACCACATCAATGCCCCGTTGAACCAAAAAATCATTCAAATGACACTCTTCGGTCAGCATTGACTTGCTTTTCACTACATGCTCAATTTTCTGCTCACGAATGATTTTCAAAATAATCTCATTGTGCTCGTTACCATCTGCAGCCCAATGCACTTGAATGCCATTTGCCTGGGCATTTTTTTCAAATTCAGACAAGTAATTATCTAGATTGGAAAGGGTATGGTCTTTGATTTGTGAGGCAAGTTCTCGCAGCTGCTCCCACTCCGGTATCTGCCGAACTGCCTTATCTCTTTTTTCTCTTACAAACCAAAGCGTTTCATCATGCCAATCAGTTCTCGACTCATCCTGGTTGAATATTTCAGCTGCTGCTGAATGACTGAGTCCAGCCCCATGCTGCGCTGCAAAAAAAAGTCTAGTAAAGTTTTTGGGATCCATTTTTAATTCCTTTTACTGTGTAAGTTACTTTCATCACTATTCAGGATTTCTGCTATATGAATGGTCTTCACCTTACTTCCGCTTCTCCGTAAAATCCCTTCCAAGTGCATTAAGCAACTAACATCCGCACCAGTGATATATTCTACCTCATTTACGTCATGTTCTGTAATGCGATCCTTACCCATTTTTACGGATACAGCTTCCTCAAAAACACAAAATGTACCACCAAACCCACAGCATTCGTCTACCCTTTTGGGTTGGCTAAGTTCCAATCCCTTAACACTATTCAACAACAGGGCCGGCTTTGAAAAAGCAGGTGCCACCAATTCACTCATAGAAGACAGATGCAGTCCGCGCTGGCCATGGCAACTAATATGCATACCCACCTTATGAGGAAAAGAAGCGGATATATTTTCAATTTTCAAAATATCCACAATAAATTCTGTTAACTCATAAATATGCTGTCGAATATGCAATGCCTTGCTTTCATTCTGGTCATGAAGATGCTCCTTCACATGCAATACACAACTTCCGGAGGGGGAAACGATGTAATCCACTTCGCCGAAATTGGCAACAAAATTTTTATCACAACCTTCACTCAAACTAGCAAATCCACTATTGGCCATCGGTTGACCACAACAGGTTTGGTTGAGGGGAAACACAATTTCACATCCTAGCTTCTCCAATAATTCCATGGTGGCCACTGCCACTTTCGGATAAAATTGATCAATATAACAGGGTATAAATAATCCTACTTTCATTGGGTTATAGCTTGCTGCTTTTTTATTTTTTTAATTTATAGACTTCACTTCCCGCCAGTAAAAAACAACCTAGGCCAAAGTCTTCGAAATCAGGTTCACGAATATACGTCACCGGCTGAGATTCTTTAGGTTCTTTTCCAGTTCCCTGCACATAGCCCAAAAAACCATTGCTATGAACCGATTCCTTCTCCATAGCATTCCATGCAGCACTAACGATGGGTAAATATTTCTTCTTATTTAAATATCCATTATTAATACCCCAGGCCATACCATAGGTAAATAAGGAGGTTCCGGTTAATTCTTTTCCACCAAAATTATTGGGATCATGTAAGCTTACGTTCCAGTAGCCATCTACCCTTTGCAAAGGGGCCAAGGCTTCCATCATACGTTTGAAATCTGCCAGGTATTCAGCAAAATGAGGGTCTGATTTAGGAACTTGAGATAATACCCTCACCAAAGCGGCTACCACCCAACCATTACCCCGGCTCCAATAGCAATTTGCTCCATTCGGTTCCTGGTAAGGTGGGTCAAAATCCTTATCGCGCCACCACAAACCTTCTGAAGCATTAAATAAACCATGATCTCCCTGTTTGTATTTTGTATAGGCATACATTTCATACATCCGGTTGAAATAGTTGGTGTCCTGATAAATCACTCCCAATTTAGCAAAAACCGGCATGGCCATTTGAATAGCATCTATCCAAGTCCAGTCATCGATTTTGAGACTCTTTAACATTAAATCAATAGATGTTTTTATATCTTTTATCCGCTCTTCTTTTTTATCGATCAGGTATAAATCTATATAGGTTTGTCCGCATGCTTGGTTATCACCATTTCTGCTATCACTTCCCGATCGTAAACCCCATTGATGTTTTTCTCCCCACTGCACCGCATAATCATAATAAGCTTGCTGCGAATCAACGCTATACAATGCCATCAACCCCTCATAATAAACAGCCCGGGTCCAGATATGGCTTGGCCAGGATTTATTTCTAGAAGGCACAAAAATATCCTTCCCCGCATCTGGCCATTTATTCATAAAATAGGCATTGGCAAGTTGCATCGTTTTTAAAACGGCTTCCTTTGCAGGCAATTTTTGTGCACTACCGAAAGATAAGAAGCCAAACAAAAAAAGGGAAATCAATAATAAACGCATAGCACAAACTTTAATTAATTAAAAACAGACTGCATTTTACTGCATTTAAAATAAATGAGTGTCCTGATGTATCCTGTACCTAAGTTACCGAACAACCCCAGCAATCAAGATTTTACACAAGTAAAATTAACTTCATTTACATGCCCAACTAGGAAATAATTTTAAAAGCAAGAAATGCAATCGAAAGTTAGGGCATCCGCTTTAATCCTTCCCACTTTACCTTCCATTGCCCATTTTTTGGTATCCCTGGATTAGCAACTTTACATCCGTCAAATCCTGCACACATCATAGCTACTGCAGCTAACAGACCGCCATTTCCAGGCAAATAAATAGTGAGTCGCTCATCCTGGTAATTGTGTCCGTTAATTAAATATGTATTGGTAGTAATAGGCATCAGTAAAGCATCGATGGCTTTTTCGGGTAACCCTAATCGTGTTGCAGTCATAGCAGTCATAGGGAAATCCCAGCCCCAGGTGTCTTTCCAGCTCCAGTTATCCCATATCCAATTAAATGTATTATCCATTAGCTTCGTATTCAACAAGGGAGTTTGGGGTAGCATACCAAAGGCCCCAAAAACGGAAGGGTGATCAGTCCTAAATTCGGGGTTGGTATAAGAATCCGTAGCAGACTCAGTGAAAAGATATTTATCTTTCTCAACAGGCAAAGGAGAAAGATTTTTCAAAACATTTCCCCATTTTTCATTGGGGGGTAAATGCAGCCTTTGTCTCCATTGTTGAGCCACGGTTAGCGCCCAATGCCAGTAGGCCAACTCGTAGGTAGGGTTATAAGTACCTTCTGGCTTAAATCTTTCTTGGGCGGCAATCACGCCCTTTCCCAAAATATATTTTCCTTTTACAGAATCATAGCGGGCAAAAGAAGCCATAAAATCGGCCGTGGCAAATACTAGTTCTTTATATTGGTGGAGGATTTGCTGGTTGGGATTTTGACGATACAGTAATTCTGTTAAATAAATAAAATGCGGCTGTTGCCAGATCAAAAAAGCGCCCACCGAAGAGGGTACTTCCCTTCCTTCATTATCAGTCATCTTTTGCCAGCGAACCCCTTCGTATCCTTGACGAGTAGCGATTTCCCGAGCAATGGGGGCTACTTTTTTATACCAGCCTACCGATTT
>CANJDY010000327.1 GCA_947472635.1 Chitinophagaceae bacterium | reverse complement strand
ATAGTGTAATTTACAGATCAAAAATGATGGGAAAAATGATTGGTGTAAAGTATGGAGAAGGATTTATTAGCTCAAAAATGATAGGTTTTAGCAATTTTGATGCATTTATTAAAAAAAATACTTAATTATACCTATTGTAATATTCAATACCTTCTTATATTGATGTAACTTGCTAGTAATTAAAATTCAATCAAATGGCTACTCCAAAATTTATTCAAACTGGTACAGATTTTCACCAGGAATTGAAGAAAAGAGTAAATCAGTATTTTATTGATCGGAAAAAATCTTCCACTGGGAATTTCCACCTTTTTTTTAAGGCGGCATTTTTCTTTTCAGCCTATATTGCTTTATATGTTCATTTGGTTTATTTTACCCCTACCACCTGGCTTGCTGTTGTTGAATGTGTTTTGTTGGGCTGTTTTACAGCTGCTATCGGTTTCAATGTAATGCATGACGGCGGTCACGGAAGTTTTAGTAAAAGCAAACTTATCAATCGCATGGCGGCCGTATCAGTTAATTGTCTTGGGGCAAGCAGTATTATGTGGAATATGAAACACAATATTATTCACCATACTTATACCAACATTGATGGCGTGGATGATGATATTGAAATCAAGCCCTACTTAAGAATGTGTACTACTCAAAAGCGTTATTGGATGCATCGCTTTCAGCATTATTATGTTTGGTTCCTCTACACTTTATTGCATCTGATTTGGATTTTTCTTACAGATTATCAAAAATATTTTAAAAAAAGAATTGGCTCTGTTCAAATCAAAAAATTAAGTATTAAAGAGCATTTTGGATTTTGGGCTGCTAAAGTTGGGTATGCTGTTATTTTTATGGTAATTCCCATTTTGAAGGTTGGTTTTGTAGAATGGATGGTCGGGTTTTTAATTGCTAGCATGGTTACCGGTTTTGTTATCAGTATTGTGTTCCAATTGGCACATACGGTGGAGGAGACTGCTTTTCCAGTGCCAGCGGTAGATTCTAACAAAATTGAAAATGAATGGGCGATTCACCAGATTCAAACTACTGCCAACTTTGCCACCAAAAATAAATTGATTTCCTGGTTGGTGGGTGGATTGAATTTCCAAATTGAGCATCATTTATTTCCTAAAGTGTCTCATGTTCATTATCCCGCAATTAGTAAAATAATTAAGCAGACCTGTATTGATTTTAACATCCATTATGTTGAATATCCTAAAATGCGTCAAGCAATTGCATCCCATGCCTCCTATTTGCGAAGAATGGGAAAGGCGGATTAAATAAATATCATCTAAATGGGCCTTTTCATCCTATAGGGTGAAAAGGCTTTTTTTTAGGGTAGACAATAATTCGTTTTCAAAGAAGGATATCTGTAAAGTCATTAGCCATTTAAAATATCTTGATTAAATTTGCAATAGAAAACCAACATGATGTCTGAAGAAAAGAGCCTGAATTTTATTGAAGAAATTATTGAAGCCGACTTGGAGAAAGGTGAATGTAAGGCTATCTATACCCGATTTCCTCCCGAACCCAATGGTTATTTACATATTGGACATGCCAAAAGCATTTGTTTGAATTTTGGATTGGCAATTAAATACGGAGGTAAAACCAACCTTCGATTTGATGATACCAATCCTGCCAAAGAGGAAACAGAATATGTAGACAGTATAAAGGAAGACGTACAGTGGCTTGGTTTTAAATGGGCCAATGAATTTTATGCCAGTGATTATTTTGATCAGCTGTATACGTTTGCTGTAACCCTTATTAATAAAGGCTTGGCTTATGTAGATGATTCCACTGCCGATGAAATTGCTGCATTGAAAGGCTCCCCTACTGAGCCTGGAAAAAACAGTGCCTTCAGAAATCGATCCATTGATGAAAATATAGCCCTTTTTGCAGCGATGAAAGCAGGTGCTTATCAAGATGGCGAAAAGGTTTTACGGGCAAAGATTGATATGGCAGCTAATAACATGCATATGCGTGATCCAATCATCTACCGTATTAAACATGCCCATCACCATCGTACTGGTGATCAATGGTGTATTTACCCTATGTATGACTTTGCCCATGGCCAAAGTGATAGTATCGAACAGATAACCCATAGCATTTGCACGCTTGAGTTTATACCTCACCGTGATTTGTACGAATGGCTAATTAGTCAATTAGAGATTTTTCCATCAAAGCAATATGAATTTGCACGGCTCAACATGACCTATACGGTGATGAGTAAACGTAAACTGCTCCAATTGGTAACAGAAGGTTATGTACAAAGTTGGGATGACCCTAGAATGCCTACCATCAGTGGTATGCGGCGCAGAGGATTTACTGCAGAAAGCATTCGGAATTTTTGTGAACGCATAGGAATTGCCAAAAGGGAAAATTTGATTGATGTAAGTTTGCTTGAATTTTGTGTTCGCGAAGACTTAAATCGAATGGCGCCTCGCGTAATGGCTGTCCTCGATCCCATTAAGTTGGTAATTACCAATTATCCCGACGGACAATCAGAAGAATTGATAAGTGAGAATGGACCCGAAGAATCCTATGGAACCCGCATGGTACCTTTTAGTAAGGAGCTTTGGATAGAAAGGGAAGACTTTATGGAAGAACCGGCAAAAAAATGGTTTAGATTAGCTCCAGGTGCATTGGTAAGGTTAAAAAGTGCTTATATTATTCAATGCAATAGTTTTGAAAAAGATACGGAAGGCAATATCACTTCAATCCAGGCAACCTATATTCCTGAAAGTAAAAGCGGTGCAGATACCAGCGATATCAAAGTGAAAGGGACCATTCATTGGGTAAGCGTACACCATGCGGTAGAAACCCAAATCCGTTTATATGACCGATTGTTTAAAGTAGAAAACCCTTCTACTGAGGAAGGTGATTTTAAAGAATACATTAATCCCGATTCGCTGCAAATTATACAAAAAGCCTTTCTAGAGCCTTCTCTTATTTCATCAACTATAGGTAATCATTACCAGTTTATCCGTAAAGGATATTTTTGTATGGATAAGGAAAGTACAGCTACCCAGCTTATTTTTAATCGAACTGTTTCCCTAAAAGATGCCTGGGCTAAAGAGGTAAAGAAATAACTGTATTGTATAATTCGTAGGCATTATCAGTATTTTTAAAAGGAATTCCTTAATTAATTTTTATTTCCTTACCAATCAGTCTACTTTGGTACTTTCATTTTCTTTTAAAGCGAGATTGGGGAAAGCTGATGCAATAAGCATTACTACGGATGATAGCAACATCAAATAAATACCTATTTTTTTTTCGGGGCAATAAGCATTATAGCAGGATACGAACAAAATATAGGTTTTGATGGCATACCCTACCCCTAAGGCACAAACGAAAAGATTGGTTCTTTTGGCCCAAATTTTGGGTAATAGGATGAGTAGGATCGAAAGGATAGCTGTAAAGACCAACATCTTTCCGGGTTTACCGTAATTGTTTTCAAATGAATAAAAGCCAGTGAAGGTTCTGTCTGCTTCATTTACAATATGGGCATCAGCAAAATAAGTCCAAGGTAAACAGCAAGAAATAATTAGGGTAATACAGGCTAGTATTCCCACCCAATGCAAAATTTTAAGTACCATAGTAGTAAAAAAATTCCCTCTCCATTGGGAGAGGGAGGAAGAAAAAGAGGTTCCGACCAGATTCGAACTGGTGTAGAAGCTTTTGCAGAGCTTT
>CANJDY010000326.1 GCA_947472635.1 Chitinophagaceae bacterium | reverse complement strand
GCTGAATACAATGGAAAAGTAGAAGCGAATCTTATTGGAGGCAGATTATATAATGTATTAGTGACTGCATCAAGTGGTAGTATTTACAATAATGATTATAGCAGAGTTTATATGAAACAAGTTGCAGGGAATTTGCCAGTTACTGGACAGAGTGTGGATTATATTCAAGCATCCTTATCTGCTAACCAAACATTAACTGCTGCAGGAAATATAATTTTTAATACATCTTCAGGAGCAGGCATCACATTAGCGAGTGGTGGCTTTGAGTTAAAAGCGAATAAAACTTACAAGCTAGAAGCTGCTTTAGGAGGGTCTTCAAGTGGATATGCTTATTATGCGTGGGTCGATAATTCAAATACTAAATTAGCTGGAGGCAGCACTGGAGTTACAATGCAAGCAGGAGATGTTCATACAGATGCCCCTCAAGACAAAGCGGTAGTATTTTATACACCCACTACTAATACGACAGTATATTTAAGGGTATTGAATGTAAGTGGAAATATTATTGCCTATGCGCCACCTGTAGCAAATAATTATTCAAGTACTTGGGCGACTATTCAACAAGTAGGTTCTTCAGCATTTGTGAATCCTTGGGTACTTACAGGTAATGATGTTTTTAATAACACTGGGAAAGTTGGTATAGGAACAACTACTCCAGCTGCAACATTAGATGTGAATGGAACGGCAAAAATAGTAACAACACCAAGTATTACAACAGCAACAAGTGTCTTAGTAAAAGATCCTACTACTTCTCAAATAAGTGAACAACCTATTTCATTCATAACTGGGGTGGCAAAGTTTATTCGTAATACCAGTCAGAGTACTATCACAAATGGCACTACGCTAATTTTAAATTCAACTTCTGTCAATACAATTTCAAACTACGTTTCATTAAACACAAGTACTGGGATTGTTACTTTACAGCCAGGCACTTATGAGTTAAATGGTTCTTTGGGAGCTGGTACAACATCTAGTGGTGGGGACAACCGTGCATATGGGTTGTTTCACAATGGCACTGCTTATGTTGGCTCTGGAAGTGTGACCGAATCAGGCCCTGCGGGTAACTATAATTCTATGCCACAAAATAATGCAAATCACATAATAACAGTTGTAGTCGGACAAACCGCCACTATTTCATTAAAAGCCCTTGCTGTTGTTAATATAAGTACAATTTCAGATACAGGTGATTATGGTGCGAATGCAGATGCAGGCAGAGCCTGGGTAGTAGTAAGAAAATATAATTAATAATAATAGGTATTAAAGTATTTGGATATTTAAAATGAAAAATTTGAAACATAGTGTAAAATTATTGCTGTTGTTTTTTTTAGTCAATGGATTTGATACGCTTGCCCAAACAGGTATTGGCACCACCACGCCCAATGCTTCTGCAAAGTTGGATGTGTATTCAACCAATAAAGGATTTTTGCCTCCACGTGTAACTTTAACTAGTACAACCGATGCAACAACAATTGCTTCTCCAGCAGAAGGATTGTTGGTATATAATCTAGGATCGGTTGGCTTACAAGCAGGATATTATTATTGGAATGGAGCTAACTGGGCAACCATTGCTACGGCTACTTCTGCAGGCAATGGGGTAACTGCTAGTGATATGGCGAAATTGTATGGAGAAGCCTATTCAACTGCTGCTGGAAAAATTTCAGAAACTAATGGTTATAGTTTTACTGTTCCAGTCTCTGGAAAATATTTGTTTGATTTTAGTAGTGGTGCTTATGCTTTAAATGTTAGTTTTTCAATGACATTTAAAGTGAGGCAAGGTACAACAGACATAGGCACAGACGTTCAAACAAGTTACAATGGAGGTACCCATTCTGAATATAATGGTAAAGTAGAGGTGAATTTACAAGCAGGTACTAACTATAATGTCTATGTCACATCAAATGGGGTAAGGAATTCATATGACTACGACCGAGTTTATATGAAATTAGTAGCTGGAAATTTACCAGTAACAGGGCAGACGGTAGAATATGGCTTAGTCCAATATACTGGCCCAGACACTAGTCCACTTACTGCTGGAAATGTTGTGCCTTTAGATGCATCTATAAAAGCAGGCAATATAACTTGGAGTGGAAATAAATTTACTTTAAAAGCAAATAAGACTTATGAGCTTGAGTCGTACTTAGCATTATATCAAACTGGTGGATGGGTTGCTGGTATTTTTCAAATTTTTGATTTTACAAATAATACCACTTTAGGGAATGGATTCTTTATGTCAATGAATGGAATTGGTATAAATAGTCCAAGTGGTAATGGGCCAATGAAAAGTATTGTAACGCCAACTTCTGATATTCAAGTAGGTATTAAATTTATTTCATATTATGGAGCAGTTGGGGTTGGTGCCCCGGGTTTAATTGGAACGGCAAGCGGCGGGGTAGGCGCTAATAATGCTGCTCCCAATCAATGTTATTTTATTGCAAAACAAATTGGATCTTCTGCCATTGTAAATCCTTGGGTATTGTCTGGCAGTAATTCTTATAATACAACTGGCAATGTAGGAATTGGAAATAATGCCCCCACACAAGCCTTGGATGTTACAGGAAATGTGAATGTAACAGGTAAAATTAATTTAACGGATGCTAGTGGTAATGTGGTCAAAAAAGTAGCTGGATTCGTCAATGCAGGAGATTATATCATATTAGATAATTTAAAAGTGCGTGTGGCTCCCTCAGGAAATCGCAGTTTACAAGTGGCAACTGTATCAGGAACCTATACTATATTTGGAAGTGATCTTTATTCAGCAAATGGAGCAGGTGGTACTGCCATTTTTGAGAATAGTAAATTGACAATTAATACTAATCCTACATATTTAAACTCAGGATTACATTTTGGTTGGGGCGGCTATACCGATACTTGGACAATCATGGATACCAATAACTTTCTTGCTTGGCGAATTACCTGTATAATTGGTAATACCTATGGTGCATATGCAAATTTCATTTCAATTGAAAGGCTTTTATAATAAAAAAATTGAACCAATCAAGAACCAATAAAAAGGAATTAAAACAACAAACATTGATTATGGTAAAAACTATCGATAAAAATCCATTTAGCTCCCTTTCCGACCGAGAGCGAGAGATCTTGGAATTAATGCTGCAGGGGGAATCAGTAAAAGGAATTAGCACTTCACTTTCCTTAAAATCAAATACCATTTCTACCTATAAGAAATTAATATTTTATAAAACCGGGGTCGGCAACAATATAGATTTATATAAGTTGGCCAGAAAATACAAAATTGCAAAATGAAAAAAATCAAATTAATATCTCTAATATGCTTCCTCCTGTTTGCAGAAATATCATTTTCGCAGACAAAAACGGACATAAAAAAAACGAACAAAGCGGCCCATTTTATTGAAGTCACCAAGGATAAAATGCAAGCATTTCAACAATCGTTTAATAAAACCTGGAACAAAACCTTTACCGGTTTTTCTAAAAACGAGATTTCCTTGTATGGGGCAATTAATTTTTCAAAACAAAGAATTAATAATAAACCCATCAGCACTCCTTTTAACTATAATTATGATGCAATCAATGCCAGGGTATTTAAGCCTGGATTTATCGCTGGCGCTAGAATAGATGGAAAGTATAAAGAAAAATACGATTACGCCTTTCAAATGAGTCTGAGTATGGTAAACGCCGGAAATTATTATATCAACAAGACTAG
>CANJDY010000325.1 GCA_947472635.1 Chitinophagaceae bacterium | reverse complement strand
CTTTACTAAATGTATTTTCCCTTTGCGCAGTTTTATTTTCCCAAAGTTTTTCATCCATTGCTGCGCAGATATTTCTGATAAAAGATTTTCCAAGATTCGTCACCTGAATGTTTTTTTCATGGATAGTCACAAGGCCATCCAATTCGAATGCGCGCAATTTTGAAAAAGCAGTTGCCACAAAATCTGAGTTGAGCAATTTGTTGTCAAGGCTTGTTTTATTTTGACACATTAATTCCAACATTTTTTTTCTAATGATGACATCTTTTTCCGAAAGCAGATGTCCATTTACCAATGGCAATATTCCTTGATTGACTTTTTCCTCATAGGCTTCCACTTCTTTTTCATTTTGCGCAAATGCATTCCACGAATCGCTGATGCTTGATACGCCCAAGCCAATAATTAATTTTGATTGGGTAGTGGTATAGCCCATAAAATTTCGGTGAAGTTTACCTTTTGCTGCAGCAGTAAATAATGGGTCGTTCCGAAGAGCAAAATGATCCATTCCGATGCTAAAAAAACCTGCGGCTTCCAGCAAGTCCTTTCCAGTATGATACATCTCCCATTTTTGCTCAGCCGAAGGAAGGTCCTGCTCGGTATACCTTCTTTGCCCCTTGCTTTTCCAAGGCACATGGGCATAGGAATAAAAAGCAATGCGATCAGGCATTAGTGCGTTGATCTTACTGACTGAATAGTCCACGCTTTTTACCGTCTGGTGTGGAAGTCCGTAGATTAAATCTATATTGATACTGTTGTAATTGTATTTTCTGGCCCAATCAATCACCTCCTTGGTTCGCTCAAATGACTGGACGCGGTTGATGGCAAATTGTACAATAGGATCAAAGTCCTGAACGCCTACGCTAATCCGGTTAAATCCAACCGCTGACAATTTTTTAATATGTTCTTCTGTGGTATAATTTGGATGTACTTCAATACTAAATTCATGATGGCTACTTATCATGGCGCCCGCTGTAATCCCCTTTACCAGCCTAACGAGATTGTCTGCGCTGAAAAAAGTAGGTGTTCCGCCTCCCAAGTGAATCTCTTTAATGACAGGGGCCTTGGGTAAAAGTGCGCGATAGATGGTCCATTCTTTTAATACAGCATCGATATAAGCAGTTTCTACCCCATGATTTTTGGTGATCCTTTTGGTACAGGCGCAAAACGTACAAAGGTTTTCACAAAATGGGCAATGAATGTAAATACAAAGCTCTCCATTTTCGGCTGTAAATCTGTCTATTACAGACTGCTTCCAACTAGACTCAGTAATTGTTTCAAAATCCCAATATGGCACCGTTGGGTAACTCGTATACCTTGGTGTTGGCAGATCGTATTTTTGTAATAAATTTACTATTAAGGCACTCATTTTTTATTTTTTACTAATACTAGTGGGGAGTATTGTATCAATAACTATGTGCGCAATGTTTTAATACGCACATAGTTTACAAAGAACGAATGCAATTTAACCGATATAAAAAAAGGAGGGGGTGATCCAGGTCATATGGTTAGATGCGCTAGCGCATACGACAAGACAAAGCAAAGAAATGTTCGCTTTTTGGATCTAATAAAGCAGGTCCTTAGCTATAAGAATACAAAATTCAGTTCAGCGATAATCTGCGGGAGAATAGTATCGCTATTCATTTGGGAAGTCTGCGCCGATGGTGGTTACTTCCCACGTATCAAAATCATGCTTTAATTCTTCTATTTTCAAGCGGCCACCCTTCAATGCGGCCGCTCCCAACAATAACCGCATCGGAGGATGTTCGGCTTCTACTACCTCAATGATGGCTTTTGCTGCCCTAGCCGGATCGCCCGGCTGGTTGCCACTGATTGCCCGAATGTCGCCCGCATTTTTTCCGGCAGTGGCTGCATAATCTGCAATTTTTATGTGGCTATCTTCAGCAGATCTGCCAGCCCAATCAGTTCTAAATCCACTAGGGGCAATTATAGTAACCTTAATGCCTAACGATGCGGTTTCCTTGGCCAACGCTTCGGAGAGACCATCCACCGCATATTTAGTAGCATTATAAAAACCGACTCCAGGAAAACTTCTTAATCCACCAATGGAAGAAATATTCAAAATATGGCCGCTTCTTTGTTGACGCATTACGGGCAAAACTTCCTGTATCATTTTGGCCAAGCCAAAAAAGTTAATCTCAAACATCCTACGTACCTGTTCGTCTTCACTTTCTTCCACTGCAGCAAAATAACCAATGCCGGCATTGTTTACCAACACATCTATACGGCCAAATTTTTCAAGCGTACTGCTTACTGCCGCTGTAATATCAGCTGCCACCGTCACATCGAGTTTTACTGCCACCGCAGTTTGGGGATAAGCCTCCACAATATCCTTTACATCTGCAGGATTACGTGCTGCCACCGCTGCATTATAGCCTAATGCCAATACCTGCTTTGCCAGTTCACGACCAAAACCTGTAGAACACCCTGTTATCAACCAAACTTTATTCATAGATAATTTTTTATAAAATTAATCAATGCACCTGATAAAATCCACATTCAAAATAGCAAGTACCTATTTTCAATCTCAACTCAGCTGTTATACTAGCTAAATTGAACATTCCCTTATACCTTCGTGTTGCAAACAATCCATTACACATGAATAGTAACAACATAACAGCAATGACTTACCAATTGTTGGGAAAATCTTCTTTATTGGTTAGCAAAATTGGATTTGGCTGTATGTCATTACAACCAACTCAAAATGATATTCCCTTTCTGATTGACCAGGCAATTGATAGCGGAATTAATTTTTTTGATACGGCTGATCTCTATGATGCAGGTCAGAATGAAATAAATATTGGCAATGCGGTTCATGCCAAAAGAAACAAAATAATCATTGCTACTAAAGTGGGTAACCAGCTGAGGGCGGACGGAACTGGCTGGGATTGGAATCCAGGGAAAAAATACATCCTAGCTGCTGCAGAACAAAGTTTGCGACGATTGAAAACCGACTATATTGATCTCTACCAACTACATGGAGGCACCATAGAAGATCCCATTGACGAAACCATTGAAGCCTTCGAGTTACTCCAACAGCAAGGAAAAATAAGGTATTATGGCATTTCTTCTATTAGGCCAAATGTAATACGTGAATATATACAGCGCAGCAATATCGTTAGTGTAATGATGCAATACAGTTTAGCTGATCGACGACCAGAAGAAACATGCTTAGAGCTATTGAAAAAAAACAATATCGGTGTATTGGCAAGAGGCACTGTTGCCGGTGGACTATTGGCTGGAAAAACAGCCAAGCCTTATCTTGGACTCAGTGAAGCTGAAATAATGGCTGTATCAAAAGCTGTTAAAGCCACTACAGTACCGGAAAGCAATCCGGCAGCATCGGCTATCCGCTTTGTACTGCAACACCCTGTCATCACCTCAGCAGTTGTAGGGGTTAGAACAGAAGTCCAATTGAAGGAAGTTTTGCAGGCAATCGGCGATGGTGAAATTTCAGCAACAGCACTCAATACTTTAAAGGAATCCATCCGATGTTTATATTATGAACAACATAGGTAAATCATTCCCACTACTTATCATTGTAAAAATACTGAACGGGTGATGGGGAATAGTGATTTATCCTTTGCTCCCTATACCTAATTTCCATACTCCTTTCACATTTAATTCTCTCCTCCCTATTTTAAATAATACCTTTGAAAAATCGGTTTCATTTTAT
>CANJDY010000324.1 GCA_947472635.1 Chitinophagaceae bacterium | reverse complement strand
GTATGCCAGGATGACCAGGGGTAGCTGGAAAAGTCTTTACAAAGCAGATGGCGTTGGGCGTTGGTATGTATATAAATATTAGCTTGGGTAAAATGATTTTCCTTTAAAATTTCCAACCTTTTAAATGGCCGATAGAAAAAATTCCCTTTTCGTTGAAACTGCCGGTTAATATTCATAGCGTAAGAGGTGAAGAATCGTTTCCATTCAAACTCAATGAGTAATTCCATTGCTACTTGATCTTTTAGATAGCTTTTTTCTAGCGGTTGAATGAGCTGCGGAGAAAGGTTAACTAAATGTGTTTTAATTTTTTGTACTTCTTTCACCCGAACTAAAAAATGAAAATGATTGGGTAATAGACTCCAGCAAAAAGTATCTAGGAAAGGGTATAGGTATTTAGAATATTGCCTTAAGAAATAACGGCGGTTTTCTTCTGTTCTAAAAAGTAGTTCTTGGTTATTAGTGCGGTTATATACGTGAAAAATGCCGCCATCGTAAAAATCGGCTAGATATTTCTTATTCATAAAAGATGTTTTAAAAGCTGATTAAGAAGATTTTCGTTTGTTGAGATGACATCTCCCAGTCAAGAGATGACATCTTCCATCCCCAGAGATGTCATCTAAATAAACTACTGATAATCAATACTTTATCCTTCGAACTGCTTGATACGGATGGTAAAATAGTTAATTTGAGCATTAATTAATATGATTTTTATTGCTTATTTCACCGAGATGACATCTTTTTAAAAAAAGATGTCATCTCGGTAGGTCGGCATCTCGGTGACCCACCCCCAATTGCCAGTTCCCAACAGAAGGTTATCAGCCCTAAATTTTCTCTGTGTATATTTGCAACCGCTCATTTACAGTAATACCATTGCTCGAAGACCCTCAAAAGTCTTTCATACTAAAACAATCGGACTGCTGTTGCTGGCAAAATATAACTATCCACCATAAACTGTTTTTCATGTATCGTTCTCATACCTGTGGCGAATTAAGGATTGCCGATGTAAAAAAAGAAGTTACCCTCAGCGGATGGGTACAAACCGTCCGGAAATTTGGCAGCATTACCTTTGTAGATCTCCGTGACCGCTATGGTATTACCCAGTTATTATTTTCCGAAGCCCTAAACGCACTGCTCGATGCCAACCCTTTGGGGAGAGAATTTGTATTACAAGTAAAAGGTACTGTCAATGAACGAAGCAATAAAAATTCAAATATCCCTACCGGCGATATTGAAATCGTTATTTCCGAATTTACCATCCTAAATAAATCTGCTGTACCCCCTTTCTCCATCCAAGATGATACAGATGGGGGTGATGAACTTAGGATGAAATACAGGTTCATGGACCTACGCAGAAATAGTGTAAAAAAGAATCTTGAACTACGCTATGCAGTAGGCCGTAGCACCAGAAACTATTTGCATGAAAATGATTTCATGGATATTGAAACGCCTTTCCTAATCAAATCCACACCTGAAGGTGCCCGGGATTTTGTAGTGCCTAGCAGAATGAACCCCGGACAGTTTTATGCTTTGCCCCAAAGTCCGCAAACATTTAAACAACTGCTGATGGTAAGCGGCTTCGATCGCTACTACCAGATCGTAAAATGTTTCCGTGACGAAGATCTTCGCGCCGACCGACAACCAGAATTCACACAGATTGATTGCGAAATGAGTTTTGTTGAGCAGGAAGATATTTTGAATATGTTTGAAGGGCTGGTAAAACGCATTTTTAAAGATGTAAAAAATATCGACTATACCGACCTAGTAGAACGAATGACCTGGGAAGATGCTATGTGGACCTTCGGGAATGATAAACCGGATATCCGCTTTGACTTACAAATCGCGAACCTCAAATTTCCACAGCATAGTTTTACAAATAAAAAAACTGCACTGCACAATACTGCCTTTGAAAAAGAAGGTGTGGGGGGCGATCTACTTGCATTTCCGGTATTTGATGATGCAGAAACCGTATTAGCCATTGCAATACCTGGGTGCAGCGAATATACCCGCAAACAAACCGATGAACTAACGGAATGGGTGAAACGCCCTCAGATAGGCATGAAAGGATTGGTCTTTATAAAATGCAATGCCGATGGGACTTACAAAAGCAGTGTAGATAAATTTTATAGTCCAGAAAAATTAAAAGCGATTGCAGATGCAGCCCATGCAAGTACAGGTGATCTTGTATTGTTATTGGCTGGCGCCGAAGAAAAAACCAGAAAAGCCACCAGCGACTTACGAATGTATCTTGGCGAACGACTTGGACTGCGCAAGGCCGATCATTTTAAATTGCTGTGGGTACTGGATTTTCCCCTGTTTGAATATGCAGAAGATGAAAATAGATGGGTAGCACGCCATCATCCATTTACCTCTCCCAAACCCGATCATATTGATATTATGATCAATAATAATCCAGTGATAGAGAATGCGGCCAACTACCTTGCCCATCCCTATGCAGGCATTAAAGCCAACGCATACGATATGGTTTTGAATGGTAATGAAATTGGTGGTGGTTCCATTCGAATTTTTCAAAGAGCCCTGCAGGAAAAAATGTTTGCCGCTTTGGGTATGGATGCCGAAGAGCAACAACATAAATTCGGATTCTTACTCGGCGCTTTCGAATACGGAGCACCTCCACATGGCGGACTGGCTTTTGGTTTTGATAGGCTTTGTGCCCTGCTTGGAGGCAGTGAAAGTATCCGAGATTTTATTGCATTTCCGAAAAATAATAGTGGCCGTGATGTCATGCTGGATGCCCCTTCAACCATTGATGCCAAACAGTTTGATGAATTACAAATCAAGTTAGATTTGAAATAAACCTTTTACAATAATTAATCCAAAATAATACAGGGCCTGCATCTTCGCAGGCCCTGTATTATTAGCGCTGGTTGCTAATCGCATATTTTTAAAGAAGTTCGACTTGAAAGATTGATCCACTAACAAGAAAAAATTATTATTTCTACCCATTCGCTAAGATCAGCTTCCATAAATATTTACTACCTTACTGCCATGACAAAAAGCCAAATACCGCTGGCAGAACGCTTACGGCCTGCCACATTAAATGCCCTTGCTGGCCAGCTACATCTAACGGGCAAGGGAAGCATTTTACGCACCTCCATTGAAAATGGAAAAGTGCCCAGCATGATTTTGTGGGGACCTCCAGGTGTGGGCAAAACCACCATTGCCAATATTATCGCTCAAACATTACAAGTACCTTTTTATACCCTAAGTGCAATCAGCAGCGGAGTGAAAGATGTACGGGAAGTTATCGAAATTGCCAAAACCCAACAAAATGCCATCTTGTTTATTGATGAGATTCACCGATTTAATAAAGGACAACAGGACGCTCTACTAGGTGCAGTTGAAAAAGGAACCATCATACTGATAGGTGCTACCACAGAAAATCCCTCCTTTGAAGTAAACAGTGCATTACTCAGCAGGTGCCAGGTGTATGTATTGAAACCATTGGATGAGGCTGCACTAATAGCTTTACTGAATCATGCAATTGAAACGGATGAGGTATTGAGTACAAAAAAAATTGAGCTCAAAGAAACAGCAGCCCTAATTAAAATATCGGGTGGGGATGCTCGAAAATTATTGAATTTATTGGAATTGGTGACCGAAACACTTGGTGAGCAAATGAGTATCACGGATGAAATAGTAATGAAAATTGCGCAGCAACGAATTGCCATTTATGACAAGGGTGGG
>CANJDY010000323.1 GCA_947472635.1 Chitinophagaceae bacterium | reverse complement strand
CCAATGCAGTTTACTGCAGGTAATGCAAATTGGTTGTCTTTTGCATCATTGTACAACGCTTCTAATTCAGCTCCGTGTAATACACCGGCTTTGTATTTACTCATAGTGGGTTATTTTTTTGCAAAATTAAGTGAATTTGACTTTTATCTAAATGTTATTTGAAAGGAGGGTGTTATCAGGGGCTAATTACCCATGTCAGTAGTAGATTTGGTGGTACCAATCACCTGCTGTACTTGAAAAGCCATAAAAAAAAGGATTTTTTGATAAAACTCTACATCTGCCATTTGATATAATTCTATATACTATACAATACCTATCAATATAACCTACTTGCATAGTATGTGGCCTGGAAACCATTGACAAAAAATCTGCTTATTATTAGGTGAAAGTAGGTTGAAAAGCATCCGCCGCAAAAAGACTTATAATAAGCAGGGCAATAATTCCAAGCATCCTGGGCAACCAGTGAAATAAGGTACTGTTGAATTTCATTGCCCCAAAAAATAGTATTCCACAAACTAGGGTATGATTTTTTATAAACCTATGATGTCAATCAGTTATTTGTAATTGTGCGAATAACAGGTCTAACCTTTTTTTAAAAGTAGGGGATGTATTAGTGCTACAAAGTGGAAAAGTATGGAAGTGAATTGTTTATTTTGAAAGACTTTGAATAATATCATACTTGGTAACCACGTGAAACATTCCGGTTTCATCTTTGCTGAGCACAGCCCCATTTTCTTTGGTAATAAAACTGCTTAACCTTTCAACAGGAGAGTCGAAAGCCACTTCAGGATAGGCTTTTTCCATAACAGATGCTACTGATTGAGTTTTAATGCCAGCATTGTTCAGAATTTTATTAAATAAACCGCCGGCAGAGATTGCTCCCAGATTGTTGCCTTCCCACATTACCGGTATATTTTCAATATCATATTTTTTCATTAGTTCTATTGCATCAGCTACAGATTGTTTTGGGCTAAGGGTGATTAGTCTTTGTGTGCCCCTTCCATTAATGAGGTCCTTAAAGGTTTTCATTTCTAAAAAGCCTCTTTCCAACATCCATTCATCGTTGTATATTTTTCCTACATAACGGCTACCATGGTCATGGAAAATAAGTACCACCACATCCTCTTTTTTGAGTTGGCTTTTAAGCTGTAGTAAGCCCTGTAAGCAGCTTCCTGCACTGTATCCGCAAAAAAGACCTTCTTCCTTGGCAAGGCGCCTAGCCATAATTGCGCCGTCCTTGTCAGTCACCTTAGTGAATTGATCAATCACACTCATGTCGTAATTGGCTGGAACAAAATCTTCGCCAAAGCCTTCGCTTATGTAGGGATAAACTTCCTTTTGATCTAGTTCTCCCGTATCGAAATATTTTTTTAATAGCGATCCATAGCTATCAATGGCCCATACTTTTATAGCAGGATTTTTTTCTTTGAGGTATTTTCCGGTGCCAACAATCGTGCCTCCAGTACCAGTGGCTACTACCAAATGTGTAACCTTTCCTTCTGTTTGTTCCCAAATCTCTGGCCCAGTTTGCTCATAATGGGTAAGCCGATTGGCAAGGTTGTCATATTGATTTACATACCAACTATTGGGTACTTCTGAAGCCAGTCTTTTACTTACGGAATAATAGCTTCTAGGATCTTCCGGCTCAACATTGGTAGGGCATACAATTACTTCTGCACCGATTGCTTTTAGAATATCTGCCTTTTCTTTGGATTGCTTTTCGGTAGTAGTGAAGATGCATTTATATCCTTTTACACAGGCTGCCAACGCTAATCCCATACCTGTATTTCCACTGGTTCCTTCTATAATGGTACCGCCTGGTTTTATCTTGCCCTCTTGCTCTGCTACTTCCAGCATCTTAAGTGCCATACGGTCCTTAATACTGTTACCAGGATTAAAATATTCTACCTTGGCAAGCACCGTGCAAGGAAGCTCTTTCGTAATTTTATTGAGTTGTATTAGTGGCGTGTTGCCGATGGTTTCTAATATATTTTTGAGCCACATAGAAAGGTAGTTTAGGCAAAGGTAAGGAAAGGGTTATCCCCTTCCGGTTACTCAATAATTGATGTTGACTGATATGTAAGGCAGATTACTCAATTGCCCTAAAATTTAAAAAAAATCCAGTACGATGCAATGCAGCTAGTCACTTACATAAGTATTATTTTGACAACACCTCTATTGCTTTCAATACGGAACGGTCTTCTTTATTCATCATCTCATAAAATCCTTGATTGTGCCAGATTTGCCTCGCCAAAGAGGATTTGATTTGGGTTATCAATTCTTTTTTATCAGATGGATTGATACTGCTTAATTCAATAGAATCCTTTTTAGCCAATTGTTGGAATTGTTTCCAATCCTCTTCGGTTAAGGAAAAGTTGCTGCCAAAGTCAGCGATTCCTGTTAGACTTGATAAGCGGGATTGGTTTTGTAAGTAAAAATGGTAGGTAAAGTCACCAATTATTCCTTTTAAATAAATTTCGGAAAGATTTGCCGAAAAAAGGGCGGTATCCAATGCTATAAAAATATCCGGAGTTATTCCGCCACCGCCAAAAACTTTTTTCCCTTTTTTAGTGGTAAAAAGCTGGGTACTGTCATTTTTTAGCGAATCTGCATTGGATACTTCGCCATCATGAAAGCGTTTGTTGATTTCGTCAAAGTAAGCCTTTTCACCATTGGTGTAAGAACGTTGTATGCTACGCCCAATGGGAGTATAATACCTCGCAACAGTTAGTCTGAGCGCACTACCATCACTCAAATCATATTGTTCTTGCACGAGTCCTTTCCCAAAACTGCGTCGGCCAATAATGATTGCCCTGTCCCAATCTTGCAGCGCGCCCATCAATACTTCACTGGCACTTGCTGACCCTTCATCTGCTAAAATAACCAGCGCTCCATTTTCAAATAAGCCCTCCCGCTGGCAGCGGTATTCTTTTTTTTGGATATGTTTCCCCTCGGTATAGGTAATTAATTTGTCACCAGATAAAAATTCATCAGCTATGGCAGTAGCCTCATCCAATACACCGCCACCATTGCCTCTTAGGTCAAGAATTAATTTTTTAAGTCCTTGTTTTTGTAGGCTTTCGAGTGCTTTCATAAACTCATGGTAAGTAACCTGTGAAAATTTATTGAGTTTAATGTAGCCTATCCCATTTCCAATGATATAGCTCGCATCAACACTGCTAATAGGGATAATGCTCCGGACAATAGAAACCTTGACCAGTTTACCTTTCCGTAGAAGGGTTACCACAGCTTGGGTGCCCAAGTCGCCTCTCAATAATTTCCTGACCCTTTCAGAAGTGATTTTTTTTCCAGCAATCATGCTGTCATTGACCTGAATGAATTTATCGCCAATGGCAATACCGGCTTTAAAGCTAGGCCCATCGGGAATTACATTTAAAACATGTAGCGTGTCATTGAAAATATTGAACTCAATTCCGATGCCAAAAAAATTGCCTGCAATGTCTTCATTTACCCCCTGAAGTTCCTCCCCTGGGATAAAAACGGAATGGGGGTCAAGTTTATTTAAAACAGCAATGATGGCGGAATCACCCAATGCACTTATCTTTACATCATCCACGTATTTGTTTTGGATTAAATTCATCACCTCTTGCAATGCCGTTGGTTTGTCGAAGGAGAAGAATTTTTTACCTGGTTGATTATCCCTCATTCTGTATCCTATCAACATACCGGCTATCACAGCAATGCTAAAAAGT
>CANJDY010000322.1 GCA_947472635.1 Chitinophagaceae bacterium | reverse complement strand
TCCTTCCAGCCTTATGCCCACCGCATATTTGTAGAGGGCACTGACATATATACTTCCATTCAGCTGGGTATTGCCAATATTTAAATCTTTTATTAAGGGTTTTCCTATTCCTTTTTTTCCACCCACATCCGTCAAACAGTTCATTACGCCCACTGAGCCACCCATATCAAACATTAAAGGGGAGTCGTAATAATTGTTATCACGGAAATAGAATTGGGCCGAAATAGTTTGTCCAAAAATACTACCTAGTAATACTGTTATTAAAGCAAATCCTAATTTTTTCATTTGCATATTTTTTTTCCAAAATTGATTTTATACAGCCTAGTAAATTATTTCACCTGTTACAGTCCGTTGATTTCCCTTGTAATTTATTGGCAAAAGAAAAGGAATAAATGGCTTACAAAACTGGCAGCAATCTATTGCATGGATTTTCCAGCGAATTAAAAATTTGCCAGGCTTACGTAAAATAAACAGGGTGAAACCAGTGAAATTTCAGGGAAGGGGTTTTGGACGACGGGCAGTCTATGGGTAAAGCTATGTGTAGCTTGGAGGTAAGCGATACCAATTAAAGCCCTTGTTTTTCAGAAGTTTGTATTTTTTGTAAAATAAACAAATTATATTTTAATTGCATATTTATTTTACTTTTTTCCCAAAGTATTTGCAAGCTGATTGAATTCCACATTCACTGCATTTTGGACTTCTGGCCATACAAACATACCTGCCATGAAGTATTAGCCAATGGTGTGCCTTGTGAATGTACTCCTTTGGGATAGAGCTAACCAATTGTTTTTCGGCTGCCAGCGGAGTTTTTGCTTTCGTAGTTAGCCCAATTCGGGCACTCACCCTAAATACGTGGGTATCAACAGCCATATTGGGTTGATGATCAATTACTGAGGTAATTACATTGGCAGTTTTTCTGCCTACACCGGGCAGTTCAACTAGCTCATCGACTGTCATGGGCACTTGTCCAGAAAATTTTTTGACTAACATTTCAGCCATTCCTATTAAGTGCCGAGCCTTATTATTTGGGTAGGAGATGCTTTTAATCAATCCAAAAACATCCTTGAATGCGGCCTTGCTTAGACTTTCAGGGTCAGGAAATTTTTTAAAAATTGCTCCTGTGGTAAGGTTTACCCGCTTGTCGGTACATTGGGCCGAAAGTATTACTGCAACCAGTAACTCAAAGGGATTATTGTAGTGCAATTCAGTTTCGGCACCTGGTGCATTCGTTAAAAAATAATCGATGAAGGATTGATACCGTTGCTGTTTGGTCATAAAAAAACGTTCGGCTTTATTGCAAAGCGAAAGTAGGGGAAATGCCCTAAAGACTGTTAAACGGAGGAGGGAAGTTCTTTAACTGAGCTAGCAGCATATTGTAAGACCTTGTCTATAGCGGCCTTTCGGGGAGACAGGGACAATTGTTCCAGATCGTTGACTGCAGCTGAAATGACTTCAAATTTTTCTCTTAAAGCCCAATCGGTCGCCATAGCTTCGTTCAAAAGAATTGATTGTTCAGCAGAAATTTCTTTGTACAGGTGTAGAATCAAATCTTCCTGAGTAAAGCTGTGCATATGCAATATTTATGGCTTGAGTAAAAATTTAATCATCTTCTGCCTTAATAAACGAACTAATTCATTCATTATTGTATAGTTAGGTGAATTATTTCAGCGTATCGATAGTAGAAAGGATAAATAGGTCCTCGTTATCCTTCTTCATCAGATACTTTTCTCTTGCATATTTTTCAATCGTCTGGGCATTGGTTTTGAGCTGCCCCAATTCCTGCTTTGTATCCTTAATTAGATCAGTTAGGTGCTGTTCACTTTTTTGGAGCTCATTCAGTTTGACCCTTCTCTTAAATTCAGAAATCAGGTCTTTTTCGTTAAAGAAGAGCATCCAAATCAGAAACAGAAAACCCGTCAGTAAATATTTATTACCTAAAAAGGACAACCTCTCCCAACCCTTTTTTTGAAGGGGTTGAGAAGAGGTTGTATTGTTTAAATCCTTTTCCATTGTTTACATATTATTTGTTTCCCCAATGATGAAAATTAGAGGGAACTACCAAATTTAATCTTTCCTTTTGGATAAATAGCACTGTCACCAAGCAATTCTTCAATTCTAATCAACTGGTTATATTTGGCAACACGGTCAGTTCTACTAGCAGAGCCAGTTTTTATTTGACCACAATTCAATGCAACCGCAAGGTCGGCAATGGTGGTATCTTCTGTTTCTCCACTGCGATGGCTCATAATGGTATTGTAACCATTTTGTTGGGCCATACTAACCGCATTGATGGTTTCGGTAAGGGTGCCAATCTGGTTTACCTTTACCAATAATCCATTGGCAATTTGTTCCTTGATCCCTCTTTCCAAACGGGTTACATTGGTTACAAATAAATCATCACCTACCAATTGACATTTACTTCCAACTGCTTCGGTAAGCATTTTCCATCCCTTCCAGTCATCTTCTGCCATACCATCTTCAATGGAGCAGATAGGGTATTGCTTTACCCAGCTGGCCCAATATTTCACTAGTTGTTCGCTGGTCATTTTCTTGCCATCACTTTTATGGAAAATGTATTTCTTTTCTTTTGCATTCCACAATTCACTATTGGCCGCATCCATAGCAATCATTATCTGGCTGCCTGTTTTATACCCTGCCGCTTGTATCGCTGTTAAAACAGTTTCAATCGCTTCTTCATTACTTTGAATATTTGGAGCAAAACCACCTTCATCACCTACATTGGTGCTGAATCCCTTTTTCTTCAAAACTACTTTCAGTGCATGAAAAATATCTACACCCCATTGAAGTCCTTCACTAAATGAAGAAGCACCAACGGGCATTACCATAAATTCCTGAAAATCTATTTTATTATCGGCATGGGCTCCACCATTCAAAATATTCATCATCGGGATTGGTAACACTTTCGCATTGGTACCGCCAATATAACGATACAAAGGAAGATTGGCTTCCAGTGCGGCAGCTTTGGCTACCGCCAAACTAACTGCCAACATTGCATTGGCGCCTAGCTTACTTTTGTTGACAGTGCCATCCAATGAAATCATCATGGCATCAATACCAGTTTGATCTGCAATATCCCATCCTAGCAAATTTTCCGCTAAAATGGTATTTACATTTTTTACTGCTTTTAATACGCCCTTTCCACCAAATAATTTTTTATTGTTATCCCTTAATTCAACTGCTTCATGAATACCGGTGCTTGCACCACTTGGAACGGCTGCGCGGCCCAGACTTTCATTTTCTGTTAGCACGTCTACTTCTACTGTTGGGTTGCCACGACTATCTAAAATTTGACGGGCGTAAATACTTGCAATGTAACTCATGTTGATTTTTTGTTTGTTTAGTTAAATTATTTTGTGTGCGTATGTGAGGTTAAATTTCTAAAAATATCTTCCAGACTATTGGTTTCACTTTGCAAAGAAACAACGTTCAGCTTGTTTTTCAAACTCAATTCTAATAGCTGTGTTTTTACACTATCCGGCTGACTGGTTGTTAGCTTAAAAACAGAGCCTTTGCTAGCGAGAGAGTGGTCCCCAATGGGTTGTATTATTTCAACCTGAATAACATGGTTAAGCAGGGTTAATAGACTTGTGTCTAAAGTTTCTTTGAAAGCTACGGTTACAATGGCGGCACCATTAGATGCCTTTTGTAAATTACTTAGTGTATCATCTGCTACCAATTTCCCTTGATCGATAATAATTACCCGGTC
>CANJDY010000321.1 GCA_947472635.1 Chitinophagaceae bacterium | reverse complement strand
TCATCTGTAGAAAGGGAAGTAATAGACCCATCATAGGGTACGCCATTCAATACATATAAAGGAGAACTACTTGAACTAACTGAACCCACACCCCTAATCAGTACACTTGCACCTGATCCCGGAGCACCTCCACCGTTGGTAGTGATAAGACCAGGTACCAACCCTTCCAAAGCCTTGGAAACATTCGTTACTTGTTGTTTTTGAATAGAAGCGGCAGTAATGGTGTTTTCAGCACCAGTAAATGCGGTTTTTTTAATCGTTCCATAAGGCACCTGAACAACAACTTCTGTCAAATCTTGTGCTTCCGTTGCTAAAACAACGTTGAAATTGGTTGCTTTCCCGATTGCCAAATCCTGGGAAACAGAGCCCACGGAGGAGATAATTAACGTTTTGGCGTCTGATTTTACTACTAGCTCAAAAGATCCTTTTGAATTAGTACTAGTCCCAATTTTGGTTCCTTTAACCAAAACGGTGGCATTTGATACCGGTTCGCCCTGCGCATTTTTTACAACACCTGTAATAGTGCGGGTCTGGGCACTAGCTACTGAAGAAAACAGTAGGATTGCACACAGGTAGAATAATTTCTTCATAAGTTCTGTAAGATTTTTAATTTTTAAAATAAACTCGACCAGATTATTAATGACAATTAACAATTAAATAACGCTGCTTTATTGGAAATTGTTTAAAACTGACGGTAAAACTGCGTTATTTTTCGTATTCCTCCAAAAATTATTTTAATTTGGTTCATCATTTTAATCAAAAAAGCAGGATTTATTTAGACAAATGACAATATTCTATCTTATTTCAGTAAGGTTGAATAAAAAATTACTTTTCCCAAACGCATGATATTTAAAAACAGAAGGGTGCCGGAAATCATTTTTGAAGACAAGAAATAACAGATTCATTCATTGACTACCCTCTCTATATAGTAGTAGGTCAAATACCAGCTCCTTTTTTATAAAAGTCCATTGTACAAAATTCCCGTATTCCGTAATAGGAGAGGCAATGCTTATTGACCGGTTTTTTGTTTGCCGGTATGCAGCAATAGCACTGGCAATAATACCAGGTTGGTAATAGTAGCCACCAATAAAGTTATGGAGGTTAACCAACCTAAAGCGATGGTTCCCCCAAAGCTGCTAAAGCAAAATATAATGAACCCTGCTATTAAAACAAGGGAGGTATATACAATACTAAGCCCCGTATTTTTAATGGTTGCAGCCACTGTTTGGGGTATATTATTCCCATGGGTAGGCAGCTCTTGCTTGTAATTTACCAAAAAACGAATGGTAATATCAATAGCAATGCCCAATGCCACACTAAACACTAGCACAGTAGAAGGTTTGAGCGGAACACCCGCCCAACCCATTACCCCGGCAGTAATTACCAATGGAATCAGGTTGGGTATGAGGGAGCAAATTAATATTCTCGCCGATTTGAACAAATACAGCATGCAAAGTGAAATGAGCAAAAATGCCCAGGCAATACTCTCTTTTAACCCACTGATAATAAAACTGCTTCCCTCCAAAAAGGTAATACTCGTTCCGGTCAATTGTACTTTGAACTGGCTGCTGTCAAATAACTGGCCTGCCCTTTCATTAATTCCCTTTAAGACGATGGGCAATTGTTTGGTACCAATATCTGCCATATTCACACTAATACGGGTAGTTTGCCTGGAACTGTCCATGAAAGAGGATAACATTTTTGAAAAATTATTTTTTCTTCCACTATCACTCCTGTTGGGACGCAAATACTCTCCTACAAAAGCGCCGTCAAAACTATTGGGCAATAGGTAATTGGCAGAATCCCCTTCATAAAAAGCCTGCTTGGCAAATTTTAACCCCTCTACAAGGCTAAGCGGCCGACTCATCTCTTTTTGAGCCGCAATATATTGAGACAGGGAATCTACTTTTTCAAATACTGCCAGTGCCCGCATACCAGCCAATCCATTGCGTTTTTTGGTATCCACCACAATCTCCAACGGCATTACCCCCTTAAAGTTTTTTTCAAAAAACTTCATATCCGTATATATTTTATCGGTTTTGGGTAAATCATCTACAATAAATGCTACCGTATTCAGCCTAAAAATGCCCACAATCGAAAAGGCCAGCACAACTGCTGTTATTATATATACCTTCCGTTGGTGGTGAGCCACCCAATTTTCGATTTTTAATAAAAAATCGGTCAGCCATTTATTGTCAAGGTATTTGGTATGTGAAGGTTTCGGCGCCGGCAAATAACTCAGTGCCGCAGGTAATAAAATAAAGGAGATTACAAAAATGAGCATGATGCTAATTCCTGCCACTACCCCAAATTCCTGCAGAATGGCACTTTTGGTAAGTGCAAATACAGCAAAACCTATTGCTGCAGAAATATTGCAAAACAAGGTAACAATGCCCATTTTACTCACCATATCCACCAATGACTGGTGTTTATTTCCACTACTCAAAAAAGAGGTGTGGTACTTATTGATAAAATAAATACAATTGGGAATACCAATTACCACCACCAATGGCGGTGTTAATGCCGTGAGTAAACTGATTTTATACCCACACAATTGCAATACGCCTAAGCTCCAAACTACCCCTAATATGACCACCATCAACGAGAGCAACATGGTGCTGAAAGAGCGGAAAAATACCAATAGAATCAATGCGCTCAGCAGCAAAGAGCCAATTAAAAATATTTTCATTTCCTTTTGCAATCGATCGGCCACCACTGTTCTTATCAGCGGGAGTCCGCTCAGATGCACTTCGATTGAAGTTTTCTTTTCAAAACCATTGACCGCTTCAGTAATGTCCTGTACAATTTTGGAACGCTTTGGAGAATTAAGAGAATCCCTATTGATTCTAACGCCCATTAAATACGCATTGGTTTGGTTGTTATATAAAAGAGAACTATAAAAAGGAAGGTTCAAAAAGGTTTTTCTGGCAGCATCCAACGCGGCCTGTGTTTGAATGCCCTCCGTAAATATTTTTACAGCATTTAACTTTTCGGTAATAGAATCTTTTTGCAAATTGAAGGAGGTCGGAATACTCAAGACATCCTCCACATCAGCCACTTTTTTTAATTGCTGTTGCAAATGGCTATAGGCGGAAAAGGTGGCGAGTTCAAAAAATTTATCCGTTTGAATACCCACTACCAATACATTGCCATCATCACCAAATTTTTCTCTAAACTGCTTATATTCCTTGTATTTTGGATTATCCACCGGAATGGCTTTCGCAAACTCATAGCTCAGTTTTACCTTGCTTGCAAAAAATCCCATTACACCCGTCACTGCAAATAAAATGATTAACAATGGGAGGCGATTTTTGATAACAAGGATTCCTAAGCGTTTCCACATAATAAACTGATTGGTGAGTAAGTTTTGCAAAGAAAAACAATTTGAATGGAATTGAATTGAATTAATGGCTTTTAGGTTGAGTTTACTAGTTATAGGCAAGTTCTACCAATTATTATTGAAAGCTGCATGTTCAACTGTTTTACCGAAACAACTAGCTAAGCACACTGCTATCTTCAGCTCCAAAAAATGAGTAAAAAAATCCTTTCTCCGAAAAGTCTCCACCGAACCCTTCACCGAATAAACTTACGAGCCAAATCTTTCCTAATTTTGACCATCGATTCATATAACCAGGCCATAAAAATCTGCCGAAGATTAGGAATATGACACATAAATCAAAAGGAATCGTTTTAAGGGCCATCAAATATGGTGAAACCAGCTTGGTGGTGACCATAT
>CANJDY010000320.1 GCA_947472635.1 Chitinophagaceae bacterium | reverse complement strand
TTTGATGAAGCCATTCAAACTGTGTTGACTTGGGATAGCCTCCACTAGCAATGCATAAAAAATTGGACACTAGGGTTGTGTCGTTTGAAAATATAAGTTCGAAGCCATCACTTATTTTTTTTACCGCCTTTACTTCTTTATTCATCAAAATTTCAACTCCATATCGATTGGCTTCTTGCAGCAAACAATCCACAATCGTTTGGGAATTATTGGAAATAGGAAACATTCTACCATCAGATTCAGTTTTTAACTCAACGCCCCTATCCTTGAACCAGGCAATGGTATCAGTAGTAAAAAAATGATGGAATGCTTTTTTTAAAAAACTAGCTCCGCGGGGATATTTTTTAATCATCTCTGCTATACTAAAGCAGGCATGGGTTACATTGCAACGACCACCACCACTAACACGAACTTTACTTAACAATTTGTTAGTTTTTTCTACTATCACCACTTCCAGCGATGGAGACAAGCGGGCAGCATTAACCGCACAGAAAAAACCAGCCGCTCCACCCCCCACAACAATTAAGCGCTTTTTTTTCATGTTTACCTAATTGAATATAAGGAAGATGACGTAACAAGAAATTCAAAACATAAAAACTACTATAAAAGTTTTTCCGACGAAGTAAATGTACTTCAACGTGTAGTTGGCGGATCAATTAATAATCCGAGAATAAATAAGGATTGGATTTTTCCGCAGCCTCAATCTCTACAAAAGAGGAAAGGATATCTGCTTTACCCCGCTGAATACAAATCGTATGCTCATAATGAGCAGCAGGTTTGCCATCCTCCGTTCTAATCGTCCAACCATCCTTATCATGAAATATATTCTTTGTACCGAGATTAATCATAGGTTCAATGGCAATCACCATTCCTTCTTTTAATTTTGCCCCCGTTCCTCGTTTACCGTAATTAGGTACCTGAGGATCTTCATGCAAATGTCTGCCAATTCCATGTCCTACCAATTCCCTCACCACTCCATAACCATGCGCTTGCTCAGTGGCAAACTGAACAGCATAAGCGATATCACCCACTCGGCTACCATGGGTAGCTTTTTCGATACCTTTTAAAAGAGATGACTTAGTGGCAATAAGCAATTGCTTTATTTCAGGAGAAATTTCGTTGAGCGCAAAAGTGTAGGCACTATCCCCATGGAAATTATTTTTATATACTCCTACATCTACAGAAACAATATCTCCTTCCTTCAAAATATCCTGTGTAGGAAAGCCATGTACAACCGCATCATTCACCGAAATGCAACAGGCAAACGGAAAATCTTGGTAGCCTTTAAAAGAGGGCGTTGCGCCATGATCGCGAATAAATTGCTCCGCAATTTTATCCAATTCTAAAGTGGAAATTCCCGGACGTATAATTTTAGCTACTTCAGCCAGCGTTTTACTAACCAGTAAACTACTTTCCCGCATTAATTCGATCTCAGCCTTAGACTTATAATGGATCATAACGTATACAAATTTAAAAATAAACCCCGACTTTTTATGTCGGGGTTTTAAATATTTATGTTTGAATTTTCAAAGCAGCAGCTACTGAAGAAACAAAAACAGTAAAGGAAATAAATATAATTACATTCCTGGGGCCGTCGTTTGTCTTCCCTGAATCCTTCCAGTACTCATCAATCCATCATATTGACGCATTAATAATTGGGTTTCAATCTGTTGCAAAGTATCTAGGATAACGCCTACCATAATCAATAAAGAAGTACCGCCATAGAAACTAGCAAAGCCCTGCTGAGTTTTAAATACCAATTGGAAAATACCAGGCAAAATACCTACAAATGCCAGCAAAACAGCACCTGGTAAGGTAATTCTATCCATAATAGTACCAATATAATCAGCCGTTGGTTGACCCGGTTTAACACCTGGAATAAAACCATTATTTCTCTTCAAATCTTCCGCCATTTGCTTAGGATTAAAGATCAGGGCCGTATACAAAAAGGTAAATGCGATAACACAAATAGAATACACCACCATATAAACCACATTGGTATGATCGGTAAAATATTTAGCCCATCCGCCACCAGTGAACCCAGAGAATATCGTTGGTAAAAAAAGAATTGCCTGAGCAAAGATGATCGGCATTACACCAGAAGCATTTACTTTTAAAGGTAAGAAGTTTCTAGCACCACCGAATTGCCTGTTGCCAACAATTTGTTTAGCATAGTTAACAGGTACCCTTCTGGTTCCTTGAATCAGCATTACCAAGCCCATAATAATAGATATTAAAAAGGCTATTTCAATTAAAAATATCAGTAAACCACCACCACCACGGGTAGCACGAGAAGACCACTCTTGAATAAATGACTGTGGAAGTCTGGCCAAAATACCCATCATAATAATGATAGAAGTTCCATTACCCAAACCTTTATCGGTAATTTTTTCACCCAACCACATTACAAATAAAGTACCCACAGTAAGAATAACAACCGTGGAAACCACAAAATAGGCACTAAAAGAAGGTATCAAAGCTTCTGCGTTGCCTGGACTTTTAAGGTAGCCGATATAAGCAGCCGCCTGAAAAGCGGTAACGATCACCGTTAGGTAACGGGTCCATTGATTGATTTTTTTTCTTCCACTCTCTCCTTCCTTTTGTACCTTCTGCATTTGAGGAACTAAAATGGTCATCAACTGCATAAAGATAGAAGCGGAGATATAAGGCATGATACCCAAAGCGAAAATGGAAGCTTTGGAAAAAGCTCCACCTACAAAAGCATCTAACAAACCTAACATACCACTCTTAGTGCTTTCTGTTAAATTAGCCAATTTATTAGGATCAATACCCGGAAGGACAATGTATGAACCAATACGGTAAATAAAAATCAACAATAAAGTGAATAATATTTTATTCCGTAGCTCTTCAATGCTCCAGATGTTTTTTAGTGTTTTAATGAACTTCTTCACAGACTTGAAAAGATTTAAATGTTTGCGTTAAATGAAAAAAGACGCTTTTCATACCTACCCAAAAATGGCAAGCAGGATCGCGTCTGTAAATATCGGAAAATTATTTAACTATTTCAACTGAACCTCCAGCGGCTTCGATTGCTGCTTTAGCGGTAGCACTTACAGCATTCACTTTAAAGCTAAATTTACCTTTTATTTCACCTACCCCTAAAATCTTTACATTATCATTTTGGCTAATTAAACCATTGATATACAAATTTTCAAGCGTAAACTCTGAAATACTGTATTTTTCAGCATAGTGATCCACCTGACCAAGATTGATTACCTTGTATTCAACTCGATTGATATTTTTGAACCCACGTTTAGGAACACGGCGTTGAATAGGCATCTGTCCGCCTTCAAAACCCATTTTACTCTTATAGCCTGCACGACTTTGTCCACCTTTGTTACCCTTTGTAGAAGTTCCACCTTTACCACTTGCTTCACCACGACCAATACGTTTCGCTTTATGCGTTGCTCCTTTGGCTGGTCTTAAATTGTGTAATTTCATGTTTATTTGATTTTGTACTTACGGGGTATCACCCCTCGCAATTTAATTGATAATTATTTAGTTGACAGCTGGTTAAATTGAGAATGAAAATAAACTTTAATAGAAAAGATTTATCATTAATCCATTACCAGTTATCAATTTATTTAAGCTAACTCTTCTACTTTAATAAGATGATTCACTTTACGAACCATTCCTAAAATTTGAGGAGTTCCCATCACTTCAACAGAAGCGTTCATTTTTTTTAAACCTAAAGCTACCATAGTTCTCTTCTGGCGTTCAGGCCGGTCGA
>CANJDY010000319.1 GCA_947472635.1 Chitinophagaceae bacterium | reverse complement strand
GTATCGGTTTTTCATAGGATATTGGATTTTAAACCGGGGCTGGATTTTTATCCTGGCCCTCTTTTTTTTTTACCCATTCCTTCTCTTTTTAAACCCACTAAAAGGACCTTCGAACATCAACTGGGATTTACTTTCTCAATAGCCATCCTCCACACAACTAGTGATAATAGGCTCATATTTGAACCGACAGGGTAGTAATAATTTCGATCGCTTCGCTATTTTTTTTGACAATGACGAAAGTCAGCTAGTAAGATGATAGTCATTTTTGTTTGCCGCTTTTTATTGAGAGATATTAGCGACTCACCTTTCAAACGAATGACATGCAAGAAAAAAAATTTTGCCAGAGTTGCTTAGTGCCGATAGCCACCCCAACCATGAATGGAACTAATCAAGATGGTAGCCTCAATAAAAAATTTTGTAGAAATTGTTACCAAAATGGCAGCTTCACGGCACCAGAAATCACCCTCGAGGAAATGGAAGATAAGGTTAAAAAAACTCTAGAAGCCAATCGGATTCCTCCAAATGTGATTGATCTGTCGATTAACTATTTACCCCGATTAGCTAGATGGAGAAATTGAATTGAATATTCCTGATTATTTATCTTTTGTAGGATGTTGTTTCTCCAATTTCTTAAAATACCCTCGTAATAAAAAGCTATGCTTTAATGCCTCCATATTTTGGTTAAATCCATCAGTGCCCTGCTGGACATTATCTAGACTAGAGGTTACCTTTTTTGCCAGCAGCGAATCCCTAAGCAATGCGTGAAGGGAGCCATTACCTTTAGTGACATCTAGCCTGAAATCCGATACCACTCCTCTAACTTCCCCAGCAAGTGAGTCGGCCTGCTCTCCCACCCTTTTAATTTTCACAACAGCCTCTGCCAAGTTTTTTGCTAAAGTCTCATCCGTCATAATTGCCCCTAGCAAACCCTTCCCTCCCTTCATTTCAATAACCATCTGGTCGAGATTTTCCAAAATACTGCCAGCTTTACTGGTAGCTTCTCGAATATGGGCTACCGATAATTTTAGATCTTTGGGAATGTATGGATCGGATAGCAATGCCCACAAAGCACTACTGCTATTAATTCGTTGCACCGTCGTTTTTAAATTGGCTGCAACAATTGCAACATCATTGTTGGTATTGAAAAGTGTTTGAAGCATATCATCCGGACTTATCGCCTTTTTGGCTACCAATATATCCTCTTCCATAGCCAAAGGGGCGTGAACCTTCGATGGAACTATATTAACCACCTTATTACCGACCAATCCATCAGTACCGATCGATACCATCGCATTATTTCGAATAATCTGGAGCATTTTTTTATCAATAATCATCGAAATTTCAATCACCGTATCATTTACAATTTTAATGTTCTTTACAGTGCCTGCCTGAATGCCAGAAAAACGAACATTATTACCGGCAACCAATCCCTGTACATTCTCAAACCTTGCCTTCAGCACATAAGTGGCCCCAAATAAGCTTCTATTGGCCCCAATCATATACAACAATACAACAAGGAACAACAAACCTCCCAGTACAAAAGCACCTAATTTGATATTATTGACACTCCTATTTTCCATACTTTTTTATTACTCAAAAAATTGTTTCACTTTTGGGTCCATATTTTTAGCTAACTGGTCAAAACTGCCATTTGCATAACAATTCCCCTCAATCAACATTACCACCCGACTACTAGCCAATCTAACACAGTTCATATCATGAGAAATGATTAGTGAAGTGGTAGTATATCGCTCCCTTATTTCAACCATCAGATTGATGATTTCTTTAGCAGTTATAGGATCAAGGCCAGTAGTTGGTTCATCATATAAAATAATTTCCGGTTTCAAAATCAATGTCCGGGCAAGCGCAATCCTTTTACGCATCCCCCCCGACAATTCAGCCGGCATACGATCGATGGTATGCGCCAATCCCACTTCCTCCAATGCTTGCTGAACCATGTCGTTTACCTCGTTTTGTGTAACGGATATCCAGTGTCGGCGAAGTGGAAATTCTAAATTTTCTCTTACCGTCATTGAGTCGTACAAGGCATTACTTTGAAACAAAAAACCAACCTTCGCCCTTATCTTGTCTAATACATCATTTTTAATATCAGGAATATTAGTTCCGAACATCCTAATACTACCACTATCGGGTGTAAGTAAACCAATGATACATTTAATCAACACTGACTTGCCTGAACCTGATTTTCCCAATACCACAACATTTTCACCTTTTGCTATTTCTAGATTAAAATCAGCCAATACCTTATTAGCACCAAAAGACTTGTAAAGATGCTCAATATTCAGTACTGGTTCTCCTACCAAAGCATCCTCCTTACCAGCATTGCTATCCAATAATAACGAGTCGTACATTTTAATCAATTTAAGCCCAGTACATCTGTTACCTGAACTGCCAGTAAATCAATAATAAAAATCATAACGGATGAAAGCACCACCGCAGAATTAGCAGAGCGTCCCACCCCTTCGGTACCCTTATTACTATTAAACCCTTTATAGCACCCAATTAAACCAACGGCGAAGCCAAAGAAATAACTCTTAATAAATGCGGGTAATACATCGCTGAACGTGATGCTATTGAAAACTTGAGTCCAAAACAAATAAAAACTTGTATTACCCCGGATATTTACTCCCAACCATGATCCATATAAAGACACCGCGTCTCCCAACAAAACTAGGACAGGTAACATGAAAGTAGCAGCCAATACCCTTGTTACCACTAAGTATTTAAACGGATTGGTACCACTTACTTCCATTGCGTCAATCTGTTCAGTAACTTTCATTGAACCCAACTCTGCACCAATACTACTTCCAATTTTTCCGGCAAATATTAAAGCGACAATTACAGGACCAATTTCACGAATAATAGCAATCCCCACAATTGCAGGAAGCTGTGAAGCAACCCCGTAATCCTCCATAGAGGGACGCAGCTGAATGGTGAGTACTAGACCTAAAATAAAGGCGGTTAATCCTACAAGCGGAAGTGACCTATAACCGATTACAAAACATTGACGTAGCAATTCAGCTATTTCGTATCGAGGCCTAAACCACTGACTAAAAAAACGGCCGGCAAACCGGGATATATCCCCCGCTTCATTTAAAAAAACTTTCAGGTTGGGTAGGTAAGAGGCAATCATTATTATAGGGAGGTTTAACGCTCTACAAGTTACATATTTTACTGCTGAAAAAGCAATTTATTATTGACGCAAATGAAGAGGGTTGTTTTACTATTACATCATCATTATCAACAAATTTTATTATACACAATCGACCTTTTTTTCATTCGAACTAAAGTTAGAAACAATGACTACATATGTATGCTAAGCAGCACGATTTTCTCCTTTCAAAATACTATTCAATTTTTTACTTAGTTGCTCCTTTTCCTGAACCCATTGTTGGTTTACCTGAACAAGTATATTTTGTTCTTCCAATTTAAACGAATCTAAACTGGTTGATTTCAATAAAACAATTGCGGTGCACAGGTCCTGAAATTTCCCAAGTTCTTCTAGCAGAGATTTTAAAAAATAATCGTCAGTAGAATTAAAAATAGCTGAAGGTGCAACAGCAGACAAACTCAGTTTTTCAACAGCTAGATAATAAAATATGTCTTTTAAATATTTCCGAACCGCATGGAAATCATAATCGCCCAAATCTCCTTTCAATAAAATCTGATACACCATTAATACATTTCGGGTCACGAATTTTAAACAATTGCTTTTCGATATTTTTTCAGGAAAACCCTT
>CANJDY010000318.1 GCA_947472635.1 Chitinophagaceae bacterium | reverse complement strand
GGGAAAAGAAAAAAAAATCGCAAGCTCCACCAAGGAACGCTTACAAGAATGGATAAACGAAAAAACTGTTTTTTTGCAACAACCATTTTGGCGAACCCTTCAATACCTCATCCCGCTAATCATGTTATCGGCTATTGTGCTGAATTATGTTGACCTGGTTGCTAATCCTACAAGGAATTATTTTTTGTTGGCGTCGGCTGTGTTGGCCTACTTTATCAGCAAAAAGGCAATCTCGCTTCATCAACAACTTTCAAAAATGTCAGCTGAATTGTCTGTACTGGCCGATAGTATTCAACTCATTGAAAACAGTAGTTTCCATTCCGAATTATTGCAAAACTTGCAGCAGAAATATGCTATCGAAAAAGGAAAAACATCGAAGGAATTAAAGCAACTCGAAAAGATTTTGGCAAGAATGGACTACCGGCTCAACCCGGTGATTTTCATCCCGCTGGCCATCCTGGTGCAATGGGATTTACAACAGATAATGGCATTAGAAAAATGGAAAAAAAGAAACCAGCAAAACATGGCGATATGGTTTGATGTATTGGGAGAACTGGAAGCGCTCAGCAGCTTATCTACCCTGCATTTCAACCACCCAGACTGGTGTTTTCCCGAACTAAAAAAAGAACATTTTTCGATTAGCGGTACTGAGGTTGGCCATCCCCTTATTCATGCTACAAAAAGAATCAATAACCCGATCGCCATTAATCAATCTGGCGAACTGATGCTAATTACCGGAAGTAATATGGCGGGTAAAAGTACCTATCTACGCAGCATAGGAATTAATGTGGTATTAACCATGATGGGCTCGGCGGCTTGTGCAAAAAGCTTTTCCCTTTCGCCCGTACAGCTCATCACCAGTATGCGGATTGCAGATAATCTGGAAGAGAATACCTCCACCTTTTATGCAGAATTAAAAAAACTAAAAACGGTAATTGAAAAAGTAAATAACCATGAGCCGATTTTTATTTTGTTGGATGAAATTTTAAGAGGTACCAATTCACTAGACCGGCATACTGGATCGGTGGCATTAACCAAACAACTGATCAAACAAAATGCCGCCGCCATCATCGCTACCCATGATGTGGAGCTGGCGAATATTGAAAAGGACTATCCAGCAAACATCTTGAACTACCATTTTGATGCGCAGGTAAACAACGATGAATTGTACTTTGACTACTCACTAAAAAAAGGCATCTGCCAATCAATCAATGCTTCGATTTTGATGAAGAAAATGGGGATTGAATTGTAAGTTAATTTGAATTCCATTTTGTCCATAGTAACCAATCAATGGTTGGTGAATTTTTTATTTACTTAAACAAGTAACAACATTGATGTTTGATTTATCGACATCCTTACAGAAGGAAATCAATCACAGTGATACCGGCATTGTAAAATATGAAGCCGCCGTTCGTTGATCTTATAAATCAATCGGTGTTCCTGGGTTATTCTTCTACTCCAGCAACCCGCATAATTACCTTTCAATGGCTCAGGCTTACCGATACCCTTATTAGGTGAGCGCAAACAATCTTTAATTAATTCATTCACTCTTTCAAGGATTTTTTTATCCTGCTTTTGCCAATGGCAATAATCTTCCCATGCATTGGTTTGCCAAACTAATTCCATTTTGCTTACCCAATTAATGAATGAGTTTCAAATTGACCCTTATCCATTTGCTCAATGGCTTTATCTAGTCGATTTCGATTGCTTACGGATTGAATAACATGTAATGTCTCTTGAATGGCATTGTATTCTTCTAAGGCCATTACCACTACGTTTTTTCCCTTACTCCTTGAAACCACCACTATTTCTGCGTCATCGTTCACCTTATTCAAACTCTTGGTAAGGTTTTTTCTGAATTCGGTATAATTTACAACTTCCATAAAATCTCATTTAAGTACCAATTTAAGTACTTTTTTTAAAGAAACAATAATTAATTTTTACAAAATAAACAAGTCGCAGCCCCCAGTAGAACATAAAACAAATTGCTACTTACCTCCCTTCTGTTAAAAACTTCCCAAAGGCAATAAAATGGGGGTTTAACGCATTTTTGACCCTAAAAATTCCTACCTTTGCCCTCCCGTTAAAAAACCGGGATTTATATTATGTCATTTAACCATTTTAAACAACTAAACGCAGATGCACAGGAAGGATCAGCTACCAACGATGGTGCTGAAACTGCTGCGGTAACAAATGTGCCTGTTGAAGCGTCTGCTACGGAAGCCGTCGCAGAAAAAGCTCCCTACATACCAAGAGTAGTTACTGCTCATGATGACTTTGATTGGAGTGTTGACAAACGTAACGTTTCAAGTTACAACAAAGAAGAAAAAGCCAAGTATGACACTGTGTACGACAACACGTTCAAACAGATCAACGATGGCGAAATGATTCAGGCTACTATTGAAGCCATCACCAAAACGGATGCGGTGGTAAACATCGGATTTAAAAGTGACGGTTTGATTTCTCTGAATGAATTCAGGGATATCCCCGGCGGATTAAAAGTAGGCGACGTTATTGAAGTAATGGTGGTTGAAAAAGAAGACAGAGATGGCAACCTAAACCTTAGCCGCAAACAAGCCCGTACCAGCAGAGCCTGGGAAAGAATTGTGGAATTGCATAAAACCGGCGAAATCGTTACCGGTATTGTTACCAGCAAAACCAAGGGTGGTCTTATTGTGGATGTATTTGGTATGGAAACATTCTTACCAGGTAGCCAGATCGATGTTAAACCAGTTACAGATTACGATCAGTTTGTTGGTAAAACAATGGAATTTAAAGTGGTTAAAATCAACGAGACCATTAAAAATGCTGTTGTATCTCATAAAGCACTTATTGAAAGTGATATCGAAGCACAACGTGCAGAAATCATCGGTAAATTGGAAAAAGGACAAGTATTGGAAGGAACCATCAAAAACATCACCGACTTCGGTGCGTTTCTTGACTTGGGCGGCCTAGACGGCTTGTTGTACATCACTGATATTTCATGGGGACGTATTAACCATCCAACAGAAGTGTTGAAGATGGACCAGAAATTGAATGTGGTAGTATTAGATTTTGATGATGACAAAAAACGTATCAGTCTTGGTCTAAAACAATTGACTCCGCATCCTTGGGATACACTGAGCGAAACCATTAAAGAAGGTGAAGTAGTGAAAGGTAAAGTAGTGAACATCGAAGACTACGGTGCTTTCCTTGAAATTATGCCTGGTGTAGAAGGTTTGGTACACGTAAGTGAAATTACTTGGGCCAATACCCCTATCAACGCAAAAGAATTCTTTAAGCTCAATGATGAGTACGAAGCTAAAATTGTAACCTTGGATAAAGACACTCGCAAGATGAGTCTTTCCATCAAGCAAATGGCCAATGACCCATGGAGTGAAATTGATGTGAAGTTTCCTGAAAATAGCAAACATGCGGGTACCGTTAAAAACATTACTCCTTACGGCGTATTTGTTGAATTGGCTACCGGTATTGGTGGAATGATCCATATCAGCGATTTAAGCTGGTTGAAACGCTTCAATAACCCTAACGAATACACTAAAGTAGGCGAGTCAATCGACGTGATCATCATGAACATTGATAAGGAAGGACGCAAACTTCAGTTAGGACACAAACAAATTGAAGAAGATCCATGGAACTCATTGGAAAGTACTTTCCCAGTAGGAAGTATCCATGAAGGTACTGTTACCAAAAAAGACGATAAAGGCGCAGTGATCCAATTACCATACGGACTGGAAGGGTTTGCACCTAACCGTCACCTT
>CANJDY010000317.1 GCA_947472635.1 Chitinophagaceae bacterium | reverse complement strand
GCCGCCTTGCCACCCACTAAGACGGGTAACCGTTTAAAATTATTTTCTGGCAAAAAGGTTTTCAATTCTTTTGCTGAAATATTTTTCTCTTTGGATAATACGGATATTTGTTCAGCTATATTTTTAAGTTCCCTCACATTTCCAGGCCAGGGATAGGTCATCAGTAATGCTTTTGCTTCTTCATCTAGCTGGATAGGAGCTCCTTTATAGCGATCGGAGAAATCTGAAGCGAATTTTCTAAACAGCAATGGGATATCTTCTTTGCGGTCTCTTAATGAAGGGACCCTTATTGGTACAGTATTTAAGCGGTAATAAAGATCCTCCCTAAATCTGCCTGATTGGGTACTTTCCAATAGCTCCTTATTAGTAGCCGCTATTACCCTAACATCTGTTTTTTGGACCTTGCTACTGCCCACCCTGATGTATTCTCCTGCTTCCAGTACGCGTAATAAGCGGGCTTGAGTACCTAGCGGTAATTCTCCAATTTCATCTAAAAAAATAGTACCTCCATTTACTGTTTCAAAGTATCCTTTTCGGCTATCCATTGCCCCTGTAAAAGACCCCTTTTCATGTCCGAATAATTCAGAATCAATAGTGCCTTCAGGAATGGCGCCACAGTTTACTGCAATAAAGGGATTGTGTTTTCTTGCACTCAATGAATGAATAATTTGAGAAAATACTTCTTTTCCTACACCACTTTCCCCATTGATGAGTACGCTCAAATCTGTATTCGCTACCTGGGCTGCTACATGTAAAGCACGATTGAGTACGGGTGAATTGCCAATTATGCCGAATCGATTTTTTATTGATTGTAAGTCCATAATGTAATTTCCTTCACTACTTGTTGGGCAGTGAGTAGATTTATTTAATTTTTTGTTTTCAATGGTAGATTAAAAATATTTAATATAATTTTAAAACTCACTATTATTTCTAATGCCCTAAACTCTTTTTCTCTTAGTATTCTTTTCATTTTACCGGAAGTTGGTCTATTTAAAAGAATGTAGCGATTCTATTTCACTTTATTCAACAATAGCAGTTCCAATGAGGGTGCCAGCGGTACAGCTATCAATATTCACCATTACATAATCTCCCTTTTTGAAATTAGCTTTTGGAAATACTACCACTTTGTTGTGGTCCGATCTTCCTTGCAATTCATTCTCCGTTTTTTTTGAAAACCCCTCCACTAATACTTTGCAGGTTTTACCTATGTCTCTTTGCATACTTTGGAGGGAATGAATGCGGTGAAGGTCAACCATTTCTTGCAATCTTTTTTTCTTGATAGCCTCGGGAATATCATCCTCAAATCTTCTTGCGGCAAGTGTTCCGGGACGTTCACTGTAGAAATACATATAGGCTAAGTCATATTTACAATATTCCATCAGACTCATGGATTGCTCGTGGTCTTCGGCTGTTTCGGTGCAAAAACCGGTAATCATATCAGTAGACAAGCCACATCCAGGGATAATTTCGCGAATGCGATTTACCTTGGCGATGTACCATTCCCTAGTATAGGTGCGGTTCATCAATTGTAAAACCCTGCTGCTGCCACTTTGAACCGGAAGGTGAATGTAGTTACATATGTTCTCATGTCGTGCAATCGTAAACAGTACCTCGTCGGTGATATCTTTTGGATGGGAAGTACTGAATCTCACTCTCAGCAGCGGGGAAATCAATGCCACTTTTTCCAATAAAGCTGCAAAAGTTACGGCAACTTCTTGCGTGCTATTGTCAGCGGCTGTCCAATGGTAGCTATCAACATTTTGTCCTAGTAAGGTGACTTCCCTAAATCCCTCTGCGAATAGATTGTTACATTCTTCTAAAATACTGTTTACATCCCGACTTCTTTCTCTGCCTCTAGTAAAAGGAACTACGCAAAACGAACACATATTATTGCAGCCACGCATGATACTTACAAATGCATTGACTCCGTTACTGTTCAATCGGATAGGCGAAATGTCTGCATAGGTTTCATCTCTGCTTAATAGCACATTGACAGCTTTTTGGCCAGTTTCAGCTTCTTCTATGAGGCCAGGTAAAGTTCGGTAGGCATCAGGACCTACTACTAGGTCTACTAGTTTTTCTTCTTGTAGAAATTTTTCTTTCAAGCGTTCCGCCATACAACCTAGCACGCCAACGAGTATTCCTGGATTTATTTTTTTAAGCTTTCTGAATTCTGTTAATCTTTTACGAACGGTGGCTTCAGCCTTTTCCCGGATGGAGCAGGTATTTACCAAAATAAGATCAGCTTCTTCACAGTTTTTGGTAGCACCATATCCATTAGTTTGTAAAATGGAAGCAACTACCTCGCTATCTGCAAAATTCATTGCACATCCATAACTTTCAATAAAAAAAAGTTTTTTGTACTTAGTATGGCCATTCGGGATGGGGGCATAAGCCTCTCCCTGCCTGGTCTCATCGTGTGTTTTAGTATCTATTGTAAATAAAGTATCCATTCTTAAATTTAGGGATCAAAAATAAGCAATTATCTTGTTATTGTGTCATATTGGCAGCGAAAAAATGGAATGGATTCTTAGCTTGCAGTATAGTGGATTGTTGAAAAGGAATTGAAATTTTGACCTGTAGCGAGTTAATTCAAGCTAGGCCCATCCTTGTAAGCATTTTTGGTATTACTGTGTACTATTGGCCTCTGCAATTATTGTGGGTGGATAATTACGGAACCAGTGAATTTTTAAGGGTGGTGGAATTGGGTATATTAAAATTTAATTATATCAATATATCAGATCGAATACAGCGGTGGAAGTGGTTTAGAGTCGCAATGCTCTATTGCTTTTCCTGTTGAGGAAACTTTATTGAATAAAATTCAATGGCCTCTTGGATGATAGCATAAGCGGTTTCCTTGTTCTGAAATTCATCAATTTCTACCACTTTATTTTCTAGGACTTTGTAATTTTCAAAATAGTTTCTCAGTACCGCTATGAAATGTCTGGGTAATTCATTTATATCTGAAAAATGATTTACAGTGGGGTCTTGGGTAGCTACCGCTATAATTTTATCATCGCGTTCGCCATTATCAATCATTTGCATATTTCCAATTACTGTAGCTTCAACTAAGCAAAGGGGCTGAATACTTTCGCTGCACATTACCAATATATCGAGCGGATCGCCGTCATGACCCAATGTTTGCGGTATAAAACCATAATTAATCGGGTAGTGAAAGGAGGAATGAATAATCCTGTCCAATTTTAATAACCCCGTTTGTTTATCAATTTCATATTTCGCCCTAGAACCCTGAGGAATTTCAATTAATCCATTAACGATTTGAGGGGATTTTTTTCCGAAGTGGGCGCCATGCCAGGGGTGGAGTACGAACATGATTTTATTGATTGTGGTGGTGATAGAAGGGACCGATACTAGTTGGGCAAAATTATTTTATCCGTTGATAAGTTTAAATCCGGCCCAAACAGCCACCAATCCCAATAATAAACTGCTAGCTGTATAGCAGGCAGCCATTCCGAATTTTTCATTTTGAAGCAATTGCAGGTTTTCCATTGAAAAAGCAGAAAATGTAGTAAACCCCCCACAGATTCCAGTTGCTAAAAATAATTTCCAATTGGCTGAAAAGGATTCGTTTTTAAGGCAATAAGCCATCACCAGTCCTATGATAAAACTACCGGTGATATTAACCAGTAAAGTAGCTAGGGGGAAATTTTTTGGACCAACCAGCCAGCTGGTTCCATATCTAAGCATGCTGCCAATGGCACCTCCCAAACCAATCAGTAAAATATTTCGGATCATGTGATGGT
>CANJDY010000316.1 GCA_947472635.1 Chitinophagaceae bacterium | reverse complement strand
TATCTGCGCAAAAGCTATCAAACAAAAAAAAATGTAGGCGCCGTTTTGATGGAAGCCTTACCCGGCACCTTACTGTTAGCCATAGCGGCTATGTTTTTTGCTTGTTGTATTGGAATTTCATTAGGTATCATTGCTGCTGTTAAAAAGGGGAGTTGGTTAGATACTACCGCTGTTTTCTCCAGTATTGCCGGTATATCTGCTCCATCATTTTTTATGGCCATTCTTATTGCCTACATATTTGGGGTAGCCCTACATCCTTATACAGGCTTACATTTAACTGGTAGCTGGTTTGATATTGATGAAGTTACAGGAGAACAATACCTCACTCTAAAAAATGGCATTCTGCCCGCACTTACATTGGGCTTAAGGCCATTGGCTATCATTACCCAACTTACGAGAAGTGCAATGCTTGATGTACTGAACCAAGATTATATAAGAACAGCTTATGCCAAAGGCTTGCCAACTATAAAGGTAATTGTATTTCACGCCCTACCCAATGCATTGAACCCTGTTGTTACTGCTATCACAGGGTGGTTTGCAGAATTACTGGCAGGCGCATTTTTTATTGAATATATTTTTGGTTGGAGAGGTATTGGAAAAATCACCGTTGATGCATTGGAAAAATTGGATTATCCAGTAGTAATGGGATCTGTACTGATTAGTGCCTGCATTTTTATATTCATTAATTTATTGGCAGATAAGCTGTATGCTTTAATAGATCCAAGGGTAGACAATTAATAAAGTAATAACTTTACTACTTAATCACCACATCATTGATTACCTTATCACCCAAAGCCTCATTTACCCTTTCGATTATTTTGTCTTTCTGATATAGCAATTCATTTTTCAATTGAGCAACGGTTGAACTTATGAACAAGGTTTGATTGATGATTTGTATCTTGTCAGTATACCTCGCAATTGTTTTACCCATAATCTGCTCCCACACATCTTCAATTTGTAAAGCTTGAATGCCTCCTTTAATTCGGCTTTGCTTTAAAAATTGCTTGATGGCATCCTGCATTGAAAATTCTCCCATAATGTAAAGGTATAGTAATTTTTTAGAGGGGCTGGGGTATAAAAGTGGCTATAATTCTATTATCTGATAAGAAGTAGCTAGGGCTATCAATGCTTCTTCCAACCGTTTTTTATGTGTATCGGTAATAAAAACCTGTCCATCATTTTCTTTACATACCCAGTTCAGTAAATTTTGCATTCTATTAGCATCCAACTTTTCAAATACATCATCGAGCAAAAGGAGAGGGGCAAAACCTTTGTTTAATTTCAACAGTTCAAACTCCGCCAATTTTAATGCAAACAATAAACTCTTCCGCTGCCCCTGCGAAGCGATGTTTTTAAAAATTTGTCCATTCAATTCAATGCTAATATCATCTTTATGAATCCCCCCATTGGTACGCTGAAGTAAAGAATCTTTTTCACGATACTGATGGAGAATAGATTCAAAACTTGCCTGATTGAGATGGCTATCATATTGTAAAGTTACCAGTTCATCATTGTTGGCAATTTGCTTATAAAACCGCTGTACCAAAGGAATGATTTGAGCTGTAAACTCCTTTCTTACCAAATAAATATAAATGCCCGGCTGTAACAGCTGTTGATCGAGCACTTCTAGTAAAGCCTGGTTAATTTTCCCCTGCTCTGCAAAGCGCTTTAATAAACTATTGCGTTGCTGTAAAACTTTGGTATAGACAATTAGTTGTTGAAGATATTTTGCATCAATCTGACTAAGTAGAGTGTCTAGAAATCTTCTTCTGTCTTCACTGCCACCAGTAATAAGCCCAATATCATCAGGCTCAATCATTACGCAGGGATATTTACCAATATGCTCCGAATATTTGGAATAGGGCACTCCATTTAATAAAAATTCTTTTTTTCCCACCCCTCTGAATATACAAACCACTTGGTCATTGGTGTAGGAATCAGTTTTCTTTTCCAAATTCCCCTGTTCGTTCGGTAAATCGTTTTCCTTGGAAAACGATTCGGCAGGATTATCTATCTTTCGATCAGTAGTTTCAAAGTTTTGTATAGAAGTACCTTCGAGCCTAAAACCGTCCTTTTCGAATTGACTATTTGCAGCATCGGTCTTTGAAAAATAACTTTTAGTAAAACAGAGGTAATAAACAGCATCCAACAGGTTTGTTTTACCCTTTCCGTTTAATCCGCAAATACCAACGACCCTTTCGGTAAACGAAAAAGCCGATAACGAGTAATTCTTGAATTGGGTGAGTGTTATTTTTGTAAGCCTGAGCATGAAAACGCAAGTTACTAAAAAAGCACTTAGCTGCCGGAAGCTGCTTACCTCTACCACCAATAGCTCTAAATTCAAGGTGAAATAGAAGTTGGTAGGTGTACAATCATGGTATAAAAGCCTTTTAAGGCCTTTAATTTCACCATTCCGCCTTACGTTGAGCTATAACAGACAAAAAGCTTCTATTCACCTTGTTATAAATTCCCGATTTCTCCCTTATCTTTGCCCCCTAAAATTATTAGACATTGGCTACAAAGTTTTCAAAAGAGACCTATTTATATTGGTACGAATTAATGCTTTTATTGCGCCGTTTTGAAGAAAAAACTGGGCAGTTGTACGGAATGCAGAAAATTCGTGGTTTTTGCCATTTATACATAGGGCAAGAGGCAGTTGCAGCAGGTTGTATGACTGCAACCAACCCAGAAGATAAATTTATCACTGCCTATCGGGACCATGCACTTGCAATTGCAAAAGGGGTTACCCCCAGGGCATGTATGGCCGAATTATATGGTAAAGCCACCGGATGCAGCAAGGGTAAAGGAGGAAGTATGCACTTTTTTGGTGTGGATGTCGGCTTTTTTGGAGGACATGGAATCGTAGGTGCACAAATAGGAACTGGCGCAGGTCTTGCATTTGCAGAAAAATACAAAGGCACCGATAATGTAGCGCTATGCTTTTTTGGAGATGGCGCTGCCAGACAGGGAATGCTACATGAAACTTTTAACATGGCAATGCTGTGGAAATTACCGGTAGTTTTTATTTGTGAAAACAATAATTATGCAATGGGAACTTCTGTGGCCCGTACCAGTAATGTTTTGGACCTGTATAAACTAGCTGATGCATATGATATGCCTGGGGATAGTGTAGATGGAATGAGTCCTGAAGATGTTCACAATGCGATATTAAGGGCTGTCAACAGGGCAAGGGAAAAAGGTGGCCCAACCTTATTAGAAGTTAAAACTTATCGTTATAAAGGTCATAGCATGAGTGATCCGCAAAAATACCGTACCAAAGATGAGGTAGAGGAGTATAAGGAAAGAGATCCCATTGACCATGTATTGAAAGTATTGAAAGAACAATATGAGGTTACAGATGATGAAATTGAAGTTATGAATAACAGGGTAAAATCACAGGTGGAAGATTGTGTTAAATTCGCAGAAGAAAGTCCTTGGCCAAGTGATGATGAATTGCTGAAAGATGTTTACAAACAAGCCGATTACCCTTTTATTGTAGATTAAATAAAATGGGAAACAACCATAATCAGCTTTACTAACTTATCAAAATCTATAATTTCTATAAAAACAATTTTTTTAAATATTATTGTTTCCCTTTTTTGAATGGTATTCCTATCAGTTAAATGGAAACAAGATAACAGTAAATTAAATTAACATGACAGACAAGCAAGCACCAATACCAGTGGAAGAAACAAACGAAATATTGGACAGAGCCATCGGTTTTTGGGCTAAATACAGTAAATTAATTATTTATGCCGGATCTGCCTTTATATTATT
>CANJDY010000315.1 GCA_947472635.1 Chitinophagaceae bacterium | reverse complement strand
TACACCTATATCGATACACCGAATGGTGGTTTGGAGGTATTCAATGCCTTAATTCGAAAAGGGGTTGCTGTGAGAAGGATTGGCAGTGCAGCCCTTGATCTTTGTTGGGTGGCGGCTGGCAGGTTTGATGGGTTTTATGAGCATGTGCTACAGGCCTGGGATAGCGCAGCAGGATTTTTAATGGTGGAAGAAGCAGGAGGAAAAGTGACCGATTTTGATGGCAATCATTATTCGGTGTACCAGCCACAATTACTCGCCACCAATGGAAAGATTCATGAAGAAATGCTTGAATTAATAAATCGTCCGTTAGAGTGGTAATGGCTTATTTGCTTCTGATATCTTATCATCCAATTTACTAGTTTGCCGATTTTAGATTTCCCTCGGCTGAATTAATAACTATCTTAATTTTATATCATTTTAAACAGTTCCTATAATGAGTATCGAGCGCACAGAAATATCTTCCCTTGGAGAGTTTGGCCTTATTGACCATCTTACACAAAATAATGAAACGAAACTTGCTTCCACTATTTTGAGCGTGGGTGATGACGCGGCAGTGATTGACCATTTTGGTAAGCAAACCGTTATCACTACCGACATGCTGGTAGAAGGAATTCATTTCGACCTTATGTACACTCCTCTCAAACACTTGGGGTATAAAAGTGTAGTAGTGAACCTTAGTGACATTTATGCTATGAATGCGGTACCTACCCATATCACCTTAAGCATCGCTTTTAGTAATCGCTTTAGCCTAGAGGCGATGGATGAATTTTATGAAGGCGTATATGCAGCTTGTGAAAAATACGAAGTGGATTTAGTGGGTGGTGATACCACCTCTTCTCAAAAGGGATTTGTGATTTCCATTACAGCCATTGGTGAAGTGGCCCCAGACAAATTTGTAAAAAGAAGTACCGCTCAAAAAGGAGATCTGCTATGTGTGAGCGGTTTTGTAGGAGGGGCATTTTTGGGACTAACAATTTTGGAAAGGGAAAAAAGAATTTTCGCAGACACAGGCTCTCAGCCCGATCTTGAAGACCAGTCTTATATTGTAGGGAAATTATTGAAGCCAGAGGCAAGAAAAGATATCATTGAATTTTTTGCAACGAGTGAAATTACGCCTACTTCTATGATTGATGTGAGTGATGGTCTTAGCAGCGAAGCGCTTCATATATGTAAGCAAAGCAATCTTGGTTGCGTTATTTACGAAGATAAAATACCGGTGCATGAAGAAGCGCGACAATTTGCTTATAAGCTTGAACTAGACCCCACCGCTTGCGCATTAAGTGGCGGCGAAGATTATGAATTGTTGTTTACATTATCACAAACAGATTATGACAAAATCGTATTGAACGAACAAATTAGTGTAATAGGCTACATGACAGAACTCGAAGAAGGAACTCATATCATAACCCGCGGTGGCAACAAACATGCATTGGTAGCCCAAGGATGGAATCACCTGCAAGGTTAATTGCATCAATTAATATTAAGCTGAAATAAAGTATTGACAATCCGGAATACCCCCATTCATGCAAAAGGAAAATTTCTTATTGTGGATAATCTGCTTGATTTTATTCACAGGCTGTGTTACCAACAAAAATTTTAATCCGGGTAAGAAATTTTCAAAAGAGGAGCTGCAACAGGACTATTCGCTGCTAAGAAATATTTTAGAAAAAAAACATCCTGCACTTTATTGGTATACTCCAAAAGACAGTATGAATTTTTATTTTGACAGTCTCTATCATGTCATTACCGATTCAATGACGGAACTTCAGTTTGGCTGGAATGTACTGGCACCACTTACCAACAAAATCCACTGTGGCCACACCAGTTTTGGCATGAGTAAAAACTGGAATCAATTTATCAGAAGAAAGAGAATTCCGTCTTTTCCTTTGTTTGTAAAAATTTGGGGAGATACCATCGTGGTAACCGGTAATCTTAACCGAACAGACAGCCTCTTTAAAGAAGGCGTTTTACTTACCTCTGTGAATGGTGTTAACAATAAAGAGTTGATTGATAAAATGATGCAATACCTTCCATTAGATGGATATTCAGAGAATGTAAACTATATCCGGCTTAGCACCAATTTTCCCTACTACCACCGGTCTATTTTTGGCATCTATAAAAATTATAGCGTAGGCTATATCGATAGTAATGGGAATAAAAAACACACTTTATTGCCGATGTATAATCCCTTTTTGGACACAAGTGGCGAGTACCAAAAATCGCTGCAACTTCACAAACATCTGCGTAAAAAAAGCAAAAAAGAAAAAAAAACGGCAGAGCGATCGCTAGCGATAGATACAAGTTCTCGAACCGCCACCTTGATACTAAATACTTTTTCAAATGGAGAATCAAAACATCTGCGCGCTTTTATTAAACAATCTTTTAAAAAAATCAGCCACCAAAAAGTAAGACATCTGATTATCGATCTGCGAAGTAATGGCGGAGGCGATGTACCCTTGTATGTAAAGCTTTCACAGTATATACGCAATAGTGAATTCAAGGTGGCGGATAGCGCTTATGCAGTTGCAAAAAATCTTGCACCATTTTCTTCTTATATAAAACAAGGTTTTTTCAATAACCTTGCTTTGTTTTTTCTTACAAAAAAACACCCCGATGGCAACTTTCACTTTGGATATTGGGAAAGGCATTTATATCAGCCAAAATTGAATTACCATTTTAACGGGCAGGTATATGTGCTTACCAATGGCCCTACATTTTCTGCATCAACGCTTTTTTGTAACGCGGTAAAAGGACAGAAAAATGTAACCCTCGTAGGGGAAGAAACCGGTGGTGGCTGGCATGGGAATAGCGGCATAATGATTCCCGATATTACTTTGCCTATTACCAAATTAAGGGTTCGGCTGCCGTTGTTTAAATTAGTTCAATACAACCATGTTCCAAAAGATGGCAGAGGAATTATGCCGGATATGTATATTCCACCCACGCTAGAGGGGGTTAGAAAAAACATCGATCGGAAAATGCAAGCGGTAAAAGAGTTGATCCGGATGTCAAATAAAGCGGAAAGTATACAACTGGCTACCGGAAACTAAATTCATCGGCATCTTTCCAAAAAGGATATTTTCTTCGTATATCATTCAACCATTCCTTTTGGAGTGTAATGGTAAAAATATCTTCTTCATCTGCCATATGGTACAACACTTCACCCAAGGGGTCTATTACCAAACTATTTCCGCTGTGGCTAACATTATTTCCATCCATGCCCACTCGATTTACACCTACCACATAACATTGATTTTCGATGGCCCTTGCGCACAATAAGGTTTTCCATGCATGGCTTCTTCGCTCAGGCCAATTGGCTACATAGAGTAAAACATCGAACTCCGGCCTTTCGTTGGAAGACGTCTGTAATTCTTCTGCCATAGATTGATCTATTGGGGTTATCCGGTTTCTTGCCCACACCGGGAAGCGAAGATCATAGCAAATTTGCAAATTAATTTTCCAACCTTTTACGGATGCAATGAGGCGCTTATTTCCCGCAGTGTAATGTTTATCCTCTTCAGCAAATCCAAATAAATGTCGCTTGTCATAATATCCAAACTCTCCATTCGGCAACATCCAGATGAGCCGGTTGTAGTATTGCTCGTTTTCCTTTATGATTAGACTTCCGGTTAAAATAATTTTATTGTCTGCAGAAATTTCTTTCATCCATTGCACGGTTTCACCCTCCATCGTTTCGGCAAATAATTTCGGCTGCATACTAAAGCCGGTGCTGAACATTTCGGGCAATACAACGATTTCAGTTTTTTCCTGCAATCCATTT
>CANJDY010000314.1 GCA_947472635.1 Chitinophagaceae bacterium | reverse complement strand
TTTCCAGGCCAGCGGGCAATCATTGGCTCCCGAATTCCTCCTTCATACAGGTCTTGCTTTCTTCCTCTTAATCCGCCCACACTATTAAAAAATTCGATATCCGTACCGCCCACATCAAAAGTAGCACCATTGTCGCTCGAAAATAACACCATCGTATTTGAGTCAAGCCCCAATTCTTTCAGCAGCTTCATCACGCTACCTACCTGCTTATCCAGATAGGTAATCATTGCCGCATAAGTAGACAAAGGATAAAGTGTGGAGGCGTAACCTCGCTCACCCCGATATGGTTTTTCATCAAATTTACCCCTGTACTCATTCACCGCCTCATCGGGTGCCTGCAATGATACATGTGGGGCCGTATAGGGCAAGTACAAAAAGAAGGGCTTGTTTTTATTTTGTCGGATAAATGCCAGCGTTTTCTCAGCCATCTTAGTAAGTGAATAATCCTTTCCCTTGAAATTAAGGAATGCCGTATCGGATGCATCTTTTGAAAGCGGACGATGCACTTTTATAAAAGGGTTGTGCAGTGAATCCCATTTACCATTTTCCCAAAGATGGGTAGGATAATAATTATGAGCCTGCTTTTGATCTAAGTAACCATAGAAATAATCAAAGCCTTGCTTGTTGGGGTCGCCCGGAGTGGCATTCATACCCAATCCCCATTTACCAATCGCGCCGGTAGTATACCCTGCCTGCTTCATCAGTTGGGCAATGGTGAAAGTTCCTTCAGGCAAAGGCATTTGCCCTCCCTCCTGGTTATCTCCAAATTCGCCTAATTCGTAATTGCCCCGGATATAACTATGGCCGCTATGCTTTCCAGTCATCAACATACAGCGGGCAGGAGCACAAACAGGGGCACTGGTATAGTGCTGGGTGAATCTAATTCCTTCGCGCGCAATTTGATCCAGATTCGGCGTTTTGATTTTTTGCTGGCCATAACAACCTAATTCACCATACCCCAAATCATCGGCATAGATATAAATAATATTGGGCTTTTGCTGAGCAAAAACACTCGTAAATAAACAAAAGGATAAAAAAATACAGGCTAGTTTTTTCATACAATTTTCAAGTAATTGATGGAAGGATTTTGCAATACGCCCTCGCAATGTATGCATTTTTTGATGTATGAGCAGAAGGAAGTAGACAACAAAGAAAATAGTTCAGGTGCAGGGTAAGAGATCAACTACCATGGAAATTCAATTTATACAATCTTCCCAATTCAATTAACTCAGGCAGATTGCTGACATCTAGCTTTTCAAAAAGCCTAGCCTTATGGGTACCCACTGTAGATGAATTGATAGAAAGCAATTCAGAAATTTCGCTGCCAGATTTCCCCATCATTAACAGATTAGCAATTTCAAATTCTCTCGCACTCAGTTTATCAAAAGGATTGTCGGGCTGCTGTGATCCAATCTCAGCAGCAAGCTGTTCTGCCAAATTTTCACTAATGTATTTACGGTCGTTTAAAACCAAGTCCAAGGCTTTCTTCAGCTCAGTTACACCTGAATTTTTTGACAAAAACCCCATCGCCCCCGCTCTAAAAAATCTTTTAGCATATACATTTTCGGGACTCATTGAAAATATGAGTACCCGGGTACCCGGATACCTTGTTTTAATATAGTCCATCAACCCTGTGGTATCTGTTTCGGGCATTTGAACATCCATGATGACTAAGTCATATCGATTGCTCTTTAATTGGGTTAAGGCAGATCGCTCATCAAAGGCTTCGAATATTTCGCAGGACTTAAATAATTCCTGCAAAACATTTTTAACGCCCGAACGAACAATTTCGTGGTCATCTATTAATAAAAATTTTTTCATACCTGAAATATTTTTTTACAAGGCTTGGTGGTAATTAATGTAGGCAGACCAAACGCATGAATAAGGCGCTTGCATTGCTATTTTTTAGTAGAAGATATTCCACCATCTAGGAAGATGAATGCTGGCATGCATCGGGAACTAATGAATAGGCTGGAACTCTTTGGATTGAATTCCTCCTTTAAAGTTACTAAATTAAATGAGTGAAAGTTAAAAAATAAAGCTGTGACCCGCCAGGTTAGATTCCGCCGCCAATGTACGATGAACGGTGAATAAAATAGAGTAGAAAATAATAGCCAATCACAAGCTTTTAACTCGATTTTACAATATTTCAGCAAAATACAACCCAACTGCTGCCTAGCATTTGAAGGACGCTTCTAAAATGTACTAAGCCAATAAAATAATTTAAGGGTTGTCTTTTTTCGAAAAAATAGTAACTTTATACCTATTGAGCTATTCAACTCAACAATAGACTCCAGTTGGTACCGACTTGCCAAATCTTCCACCATTCCTGAAAAACTGATGGCCTTTTAACAAAATCCTATTCGGAACAAGCTAATCGAAATCTCCTTTTATGATTCCTAAATAATGGGATTCCTATCATTTCGCTACTTTAAATAAAAAAAATGTTACCCAGCAATTCTATCAATATTTTAATGGTGGAAGATAATAAAGAAGAGCAGTTTTTACTAACCGAACTGCTGAATACTTCTGGAATTTTAATTAAAAATATTTTCACCTGCTCCCGCTTACAAAATGCGGTGGATTCAATCAATGAGTCGATTGATATCATTTTACTGGATCTTTCATTACCAGATAGCATGGGCATCAGCACCTATAAAACCATCCGTAAATATTCAGGTGAAATACCCGTGGTCATTTTGTCGGGCATGTCGAATAAAAGCATGGCACTAGAATCTATTCAATTAGGTGCGCAGGACTACTTGATAAAAGGTGATTTTGATGAAAAACTTTTGGCCAAAACGATCCTTTATAGCATCGAAAGAAAAAAAAATGCCTCCAGGCTAATGGAATCCGAGGAGCGCTATAGGTATTTGTTTAACAACAATCCAGCCAGCATCATAATGTGGGACCCTTCGGATTTTCATATTATAGAAGTGAATAATTCCTGTTGCAAAGAATACCAATATTCAAAAGAAGTTTTTTTAACCAAATCGATTTTGGACATTCAGGCACCAGAAGATCTAAATCAGATAGAGTTAACGGAACCCCCATCTAAAATTGATTTTTTATTAAAAAAAATTTCTCGGCGCAAACAGATTAACCAGGCTGGTGAAATTTTTTATATGGACATTGCTTCTCACAACATTAAATTCAAAAACTCCAGCTCCCTGATACTTTCACTAGGTATTAATGTTACAGAAAATGTGTTGCTAGAAAATAAAATAACGGCCGAAAAAATAAAAAATCAAAAAGAAATTACTGAAGCAGTTTTTGAAGCACAGGAAAAAGAAAAACAAATAATTGGCCGCGAACTGCATGATAATGTTAACCAGCTATTGGCAAGCTCCCGCTTATATTTAGGCCTAGCTAGAGGAAAGCTAAGTGAACCCAACCAATTCCTTGATCAATCCGAAGGGCTCGTCACCGCTGCCATTGCTGAGATAAGGTCACTCTCTCACTCGCTAATTCCACCTTCCTTGACTATTTCGGAATTAAAAGATGCCTTAGCATTTATTACCGCTGACCTTACTGCCACCAGTTCAATAAATGTTCATATGGACATTGCCGAATTCAAAGAAAATAGCAGCTCCGCAGAATTGAAATTGAGTATCTGTCGAATTGTACAGGAACAGTTTAACAATATCCGAAAATATTCAAAGGCTACAACTGTTTGGTTGAATATTTCCAATAAAAATAGGGACGTATTGCTAAAAATAAAAGACAATGGAATTGGGTTCGACCCAGCCCTGAAATCGAAGGGGGTGGGCTTGCTCAATATCA
>CANJDY010000313.1 GCA_947472635.1 Chitinophagaceae bacterium | reverse complement strand
TTGCAGTCCAGTAGAAAGGAGAGAAATTTTCCATTTACCATCTTCCTTCAACAAGGAAAATGGCCGGGTTTCGGTTCTGCCATCTTTCGAAAAGCTAACGTTTACGGTTGCATTATCGCCATCAATTTTACCTTCCTTTATTTCAATTGTAGCGTCTTTGGTTTGGGCTGAAAACTCTTTTGCCAATTTATCCTTCATACTACCGGATCCACTAGAATCAAATTGTGCAAGAAGATTTTCACCGATTTCAAGAAAGCCCACATCTGATTGGGTTAGTTGTTTTTTTATTTCAGCTATATTACCTGCTTTTGCAGCCTCAATGAAGGCAGTAACTGTTTTTTTTGGGGAATCTGATAAGGCGCTTTGGCAACTGTACATAATCAGAATAAGGCAAATAAAAGGAAGTTTTCTTTTCATGTGGGGTATGTATTTTTATTAGTTGCCTTATTCAATAACAACCTATCCGATTGTTATCGGATAGGTTGTTGATTAGGGTTGTGGTGTAAATTTTTGATCTTTCACTATCTCCGCTCATTGGTAGTGTCAAATTCCTTGTCCTTATCGTATGCCTTGATAATAGCCTTTACTAGCTTATGTCTAACTACATCTTCTTCATCTAGTTCTATATGGGCAATACCTTCCACATTTTTTAAGATGCGTAGTGCTTTGTCAATACCACTTCGCATATTTTTTGGAAGATCTATCTGGGTGGGGTCACCCGTTATGATTGCCTTTGCATTGGCACCAATGCGGGTAAGGAACATTTTCAATTGTCCATCATTGGTATTTTGTGCTTCATCCAAAATAATAAAGGCATTGTCAAGCGTTCGCCCCCTCATATAGGCAAGTGGTGCGATTTCAATAGTTCGGGTGGTCATATAATAACCAAGTTTATCTGCAGGAATCATATCATCTAATGCATCGTAGAGCGGACGTAAGTAGGGGTCAATTTTTTCTTTCAAGTCACCGGGTAAAAAACCAAGGTTTTCTCCTGCCTCTACTGCGGGCCTTGTCAGAATTATTTTTTTAACTGTTTTAGCTTTTAGTGCCCTTACTGCCAGCGCTACAGCTGTATAGGTTTTTCCGGTTCCGGCTGGGCCGATGGCAAAAACGATGTCATTTTTATCAACTGCCGTTACCATCCGTTTCTGGTTGGCGGTGCGAGCCCTTACTGTTTTACCATTGGGGCCAAATACAAGTACATCATTGGGATTTCGATCAACAAAATTGTCAACTACCTGAGGCTCATCGCCTCCTAAAATTTGGTCAAAATAATTTTCACTCATATGTCCGTTGCGTTCAATATATTGAACGATCAGGCTAATTTTTTCCTTGGCATCTACCACCTGCTCGGGGGCCCCGCTCAGTTTTACTTGTGTGCCACGGCTTAAAATTTTCAGAAGTGGAAATTTCTTTTTTAGAAGGTCAAGTTTACCATTGTTAACACCAAAGAATTCAATTGGGTTAACGGTTTCAAGGTTAATAATTGTTTCTGTCAAAATAGGTTGGGTTTAAATGTGTAGAAAAGATTGGTTGATTACGGTATCTAAATCTTCTATTTCAAATTTACTAATTTGCTTTTAATATCAGGTAACAATATTTATACACATTTTGTTAAAAAGAAAATGGAAATGCTGCGAAATGAGTAGGGGCGTATCAAACAAAAAAACCGACTGCCTAGGGGCAATCGGTTTTTGTTAAAAAATAACAATTTGTTAAACATAAATATTACCGCTCTAATAATTTAAAAAACTGGTCTAATTGGGGAAGTATAACAATTCTTGTTCGGCGATTTGCTGCTCTTCCTTCTGCAGTGTGATTATCTGCAATGGGTTTGTATTCTCCCCGTCCGGATGCTGCCATTCGAGCAGGGTCTAGTCCATATTGGTTTTGTAAAATACGAACAATAGCAGTAGCCCTTTTTACACTCAGGTCCCAGTTGTCATTTAGAACTACATTTTTATAGGCTACACTATCTGTGTGTCCCTCTACCATAAAGTCAATGGCAGGTTGATTTTTTAACACCATCGCTACTTTTCCAAGAACCTCTTTTGCTCTTTCCGTTACATCGTAACTACCACTTTTAAATAATAATTTATCTGAGATATCGATGTACACTACACCTTTATCTACCTTAATATTGATATCCTGGTCATCCAGATTTCCAATGGCTCCTTTCAGATTGGTAACCAATGCAAGGTTTAAGGAATCCTTTCGGTTAAGCGCCGATTGAAGGCCCTGGATATAGGCATCTTTAGAGCCAATATTGTCGAGTGATTTTTTAATGCTTTCAGCTTGTGTACCGGAAATCACCGATAAACTTTCCAATTGCTTCAAGGCTTGATTATTATTTTCCTTGAGATAACCGATCTGTTTTTTAAGGCTTCCCAATTCTGATTCGAGAACAGCTCTTTTTTGGGCATTCTCCACCGTCAAGGCGTCACAGCTTTTCAGGGCTTCCTGTAATGCGATAAATTCTGTTTGTAATTGAACATATCGAAATTGCTCTGTTCTTAATATCTTCTTGCTAACACAAGAAGAAAATAGGAGTGTGGAAGTAACTCCAAGTAGAATCATTTTTGTTATTCTCATACGATTTATTTTACTAGAAGCGAAGATATTTGAATACCCTTGAAAAAACAAATGATTCGATTCCACTTCAAAAGTCACCTTGTTTCTATTTCAACATCCCAATCTGCTGCCTTTAATTTTTAAGTCAGTGCAATATCAATTACCTGTTGCATAGTTTTTACATAATGAAATTTTATCCCCTTAATGAACAATGGATTGATGTCAATTACATCCTTTTCATTTTGCCAGCACATGATAATTTCCTTTAGACCAGCTCTTTTTGCAGCAAGTACTTTTTCCTTGATACCACCCACCGGTAATACCTGTCCGCGGAGAGTAATCTCTCCCGTCATGGCTAAGTAAGGTTTAATCTTTCTACCGGTAAATGCACTAGCCAAGGCTGTCATCATGGTGATGCCGGCACTCGGTCCATCTTTTGGTACGGCACCTTCTGGCACATGTATGTGGATGTTTTTGTTATTGAACATCTCTGGGTCTATGTTCAATTTTTTCGCATTGACTTGCAACCAAGTATATGCCGTGGAGGCACTTTCCTTCATAACATTCCCCAAATTTCCGGTCATTTTCAATTCACCTTTACCATCACTCAAACTGATTTCAATAAATAATATATCGCCGCCCACGTAGGTCCATGCAAGTCCAACGGCTACACCAGCCATGTTGGCAATTTTGTACATTTCATTACTAAATCTCGGCTTTCCTAAAATCTTTTCTACATCAATCTGTGTAAGGGTAGGCTTTAATTTCCCCTTGGTAGCATATTGTTTGGCAAGATTACGCATAATTGCCGCCAGTTGCCTGTCGAGGTCCCTTACTCCACTTTCTCTCGTATAGTCTTCAATGATCTTTTCAAGGACTTTTTCGCTTACTTTGATATTTACCTCTTTAAGCCCATGAGCTTCCTGTTGCTTGGGTAATAAATGCTGCCGGGCAATTTCAATTTTTTCTTCCACAGCATATCCACTTAGGTCAATGATTTCAAGTCGGTCTCTTAAAGCCGGTTGGATGTTGTTGATATTATTGGCGGTTGCAATAAACAATACCTTACTGAGGTCATACTCCAGTTCTAGGTAATTATCGTAAAAAGAATTGTTTTGTTCAGGATCCAATACTTCTAGCAAGGCAGAGGAGGGGTCACCACGTTGATCATTACCCACTTTATCAATTTCATCCAAAATCATCACCGGGTTACTA
>CANJDY010000312.1 GCA_947472635.1 Chitinophagaceae bacterium | reverse complement strand
TTCATCTTCTACTTTTTTCAGGTAACCTACAAATCTGTTTTCTATGGCCGATTTATTGATAAGATTGTCTAATGCATTGTTGAATTTGAATTCCATGCAGTCGGCAACCATCTTGTCGCCCCTGGCAGAGAGGTTGATAATAAAACTCACTTCATCCCCCACATGAAACTGGTGAATTCTTTTGATGATTTTCTCTGACTTTAATTTTAGTTGCTCTTTCTCACTAATATTCCCACTGATTGTTTTTTTCTTGCCGTTGAGCATGTACTCGATCGTTGCATATTCTTTATCATGATTGATAAAGGTGATCTTGCCCATGATGGATTCTGTAGCCATGTTTTTTTATTAAGCGGAATCTGTTCCGAACTGTAAAAGTAAGTCCAAAAATCGCATTTGAGCATTTAAGTAGCAAACTGTTGGCGCTTCGTTGGTTGGCCAGCGTGTAATCCATGTTTGTTAAAGGGAAAGTTCAATGATCGGGTCCCAAAATAACTTTTCAAAGTCAATGATTTTATCTTCTTTTACTATGACCTTTTCCTTTTTTAATAGCGCTTCCATTAAACTAGGAGGGGTAAAATGGGCTTTGCCGGTGAGCATGCCATTTCTGTTGACCACCCGGTGTGCGGGCACTGGCGGGCTTGTATTGTGTGCTGCATTCATTGCCCAACCTACCATGCGAGCAGATAATCCAGTACCCAAGTAACGGGCAATTGCCCCATAGGAGCTTACCCTTCCTTTTGGAATCTGCCTTACCACCTCGTGCACATCCTTAAAAAAAGAGTATTCTTTTGGAGGGGAGGGCAGATCGCTATGGGTGGATTTTTTCTTTTGCATGCATTACAATTTATTTTCAGCTGCAGCGCGGAGTAATTCATCTCGTTGCGCTGCAGGTACGTTGCTATATTCGTAGGGACAATGTTTACAGCCATTACCGCAGCAGCTCCCTTTTTGCAAATGGTATTTTTCGGTTAGCACCATGTAGCCGGCTTCATTGTAATAAAAATCCGCTCCCTCGACTAATTTATCCATATAATTTTTTATGGGGTAGCTTTTATTGGTTTTCGGTTTCCTTTAATATCAGTTGCAACTGGTCATCTAGATTGGGAATGGTGGTAGGCAATTTAAATTGAAGGTAATAAATGGTATTGCTACCGGCAATGTCTAAGGCTTCGTAATGAGTTTTAATCCGAAGCGATTCGCTGGGATTACTGGCGTATACATCGTTGCAATCTTCTACTAGTAATAACTGATACATTTCAATCACCTGTTTGGTGAAAGCATATAACTTGGGTGAATCTGTTTTTAAATGGATACAACCATTTGGCTGAAGTATTTGCTGGTAAAGCCGCAGAAAGGCTGGATGGGTTAATCTTTTTTTTGCTTTGGAAGTCCTCAGTTGGGGATCGGGAAAAGTAATCCATATTTCATCTACTTCCGCCGTTTTAAAATAATCGGTGAGTAAGGTAATTTGGGTACGAAGAAAGGCAGCATTGGGGATATGGGCATCGAGGCATTTTTTTGCTCCAATGTACATCCTATTGCCTTTTACATCTACACCAATAAAATTTTTTTCAGAAAAAAGGGCAGATAGGCCAACTGTATATTCTCCTCTGCCACATGCCAGTTCCAGTACAATGGGATTGTCATTTTTAAAAAATGAATTCCATTTTCCCTGCATTGCAACTGGATATTCCAACACGTTGGAAAAGTTTTTGATATCTGCAAAACGCTGTAATTTCTTTTGTCCCATCGGGTGGCAAATATAATTATACTAAATCCAAATGATGCGAAAAATGAAAGCAAAGGTTAAATAAATGTGAATTGATTGTTTTGGGATAAGGCTGTTAGCAATTCAATTAAACCTGTTCCCAAAAATAGGGTCTGAGTCGCATCTATAAAATTATTGTAAAACTGCAATTACACTCAATGCAAAAAATAACAACGCTTACCGCTTTATTTCTGCTGGTTATTCTTTTTCAGTTCTGTTCAAAAACTGGTAGCGGACTGGTTAGTACCAAAGCGGCCACTCCCATTATATCATTCACTACGTACAATTATTTGGATACCTATCCTGCGCACGTTCAGGAAGCCCTCGCTGCATCGGATAATATGCCCTCTAGCAATCCGATAACCAATGCGGGGGCTAATTTAGGAAGGGTATTGTTTTACGATAAACAATTAAGCAGAAACGGCACCACCAGTTGTAGCAGTTGTCACCAGCAGCAAAATTCTTTCAGTGATTCTGCCGCCTTGAGTAGCGGTTTAGATGGGGGGGCCACCAGTAGACATTCAATGTCGTTATTGAATATCCGCTTCTACAAAACAGGAAAAATGTTTTGGGATGAGCGAGCGGCTTCTGTAGAAAAACAAGCGCTGCAGCCCATTCAAAATCATGTTGAGATGGACTTAACCTTAGCGCTATTAGAGTCAAAAGTAAAATCGATACCTTATTATTCGCCCTTGTTTCAAAAGGCTTTTGGTACTACTTTGATTGACTCCAACCTCATTGCAAGCGCATTGGCTCAGTTTGAACGAAGCATTGTTACCTACCAATCAAAGTACGATCGAGTAAAGCAGGGCTTGGAAACATTTACCAGTGCTGAGGCAGCTGGGGAACAATTGTTTTTGACCGTTCCTGCAAACAGAACCTGTGCTAGTTGTCATACTCCACCCATGTTTATTACCAGCAGTCCGAGTGCCCGCTTTGGCTTAGCTGACACCAATGATATTGGTATCAATAATAGGAATAATTTCAAATCTGGCTCTTTGCGCAATATTAGTGTTCGGTCTAATTTGTTTCATAACGGAAGTGTTGCCAATGTGCAAGCGATGCTTACTGCAGGAAATCCGGGGACTGGCAAACAGGCTATCCCCTTACATTTTTTAAGAACAGCTGATATAGCCAATATGATGGCGTTTTTAAGTACGCTTACTGATCGCACCATTCTCACAGAACCAAAATTTTCAGATCCGTTTGCACTACAATAGCCAAGGGCTATAAACAAGTACAATTGAAAATATCACTTCTTCCCCCTGTCTTCTATATAAGATGGGGCATTTCGTTTGTTAAAATACGCTTGTTGATATTTTCTATATAGTTAACTTTAGAAAACAGGGGAGATTATAAAAGCAAATTCGCTATAAATGTATAATTGATTATCTTCAGTTATAGCTTATACTTTCAGTTATTGTTTCCATATTCGATCAGTCAAGCTATTCTTTTTAATTCATTTCATTTGAACACTTCTTGAGGGAGTAAAATAAAATTGCTGTATGAAAAATAAAAGCCTAATTCCAATTTATTTTGCTGGCATTGCCTTGCTATTATCTTTCACATTATTGGGTAAGTCAAATGACCCTTTCAATAAATCATTACTAGCAGATCGTCGAGGGGTAACTTTTTCGTTTGGGAAAAAAACCGGTGTTGATCAACTTAAAAATAGTCGGGTGCTGGTGTATACTAAAAATGGAAAAGGTTATGTACATGATAATTTAGCGGCATCCGTAATTTGTATTCAGGAGTTGGGTGCTGCCAATAAGTTTAGTGTAGACGTTGCGGATGATCCTTCCGTTTTCAATGAAGCCAATTTAAAAAAATACAACCTGCTTATTTTTTCAAGTACCAACAATGATGTATTCGACAATGATGCGCAGCGACTTGCATTTCGCAGGTATATTGAAGCGGGTGGCGGCTTTGTAGGTATCCATTCGGTTACTGGTACAGAACGAAACTGGACTTGGTTTAAAATGATGGTGGGTGAAACTTTTTCATGGCATGCATCTTTTCAGCCTTTT
>CANJDY010000311.1 GCA_947472635.1 Chitinophagaceae bacterium | reverse complement strand
TATTCTGAGAATAAAATTTATACCCCCCATCAGCCCAGTTCGAAGGTGTTTGCGTAGTTGCTGCAGGAATTAATCCAAAAAAATCATATCCTGTGGTAGATGTATTTTTAAATGATAATGAAATAGGCAGTTTTAAATTTTCAATGGAATAAGATGATTGCCAACCCGCATTATTAGTAGTATTAATTGAATTTACTGTTTTAGACGCAATAGCTGAGCCATTATAAGTTAAACTATTTAAATCAACACCAGAGGTAATACAATTGGTTTGTTCATTCGTATCTAATACGCCATCATTATCATCATCTATATCAATAGCATTAATTATTCCATCCCCATCAAAATCATCGGATGGGTTTACGCCGCCAACCGTTTGCGAAAATGCAAAAGAACCCATTAATTGAAAACAAATTAAAAACAGTAATCGATAGGCTAAGCGAAATTTCATATTGGTTGCCAAAGGTTTTGAATTACCAAGGAAGTGGACCTTAGTTATATATAATTAAATCGGTATATATTATTTTTATTAACTATTCGGTAGCATTCGACAATCGAAGCCCCATTAGTTATTTACAAGCAAAGAATTCCCTTTACAAAAAAAATTCAGTTTACGCTTATCTCAACAAATTGACCTACAAAATGAGTTCAAAAAAAACGATATGGTATAACTATAGAGGGGATTGATTTTTTAGAACTCAGATTCTAATTTTCTGAACTCAAAAAATATAGTGGGGAGAGTGCTATTTTACCAATTTCAGTTCGGAAATCAGTATGCTTCGCAGCGTGGTGGGACTTATTTTTTTGGCAATCATTTTTGCCTGGCGATCAATCAGAAAAAATACTGGATTGGAATAGGCGTCATAGACATTGCGGATCGAAATATTGGTGCCTATTTTTACATGCGTATACTGGTGGGAAAGCCGATGCTCGGTGATGAACCGCTTCCAATCAAAATCGGATGTTTCGGAAGTATTACAAATGGCATACACGCCTATCTTTCTTTTTAATTGCCGCTCCAATAGAGATACCATACTGTCCATTTTGGGGACTTCTACCTGACAATGCTCACATAGGGGATCATAAAAGGCAATTACCGTGTAATCATAGTCTTTTGCTACTGCATGTAAATTTTGAACTAGCCCTAAGGTATCGGGGAGTAGCATGTTTAAACAAGTGTCGTTCAGTTTAAGTCCTTTACTAAGTGCCAACTCGGCTACTACTTTCTTCTCATCGGCTGGCGAAAGAAACTTACAGGGTGCATTTTGTACATACTTTTCTATAAAATAGGCATAGCCCTCGGTATTGTTGACTATATTTCTGTTTTTCAACAACTTAAAAAAAAGATCCATCACATATGAATAGGCTTTACTCTTACAATCTACCCTAGCCACTATCGAATCGATTCCCTTGCAAATTGAATCTGCCCGCTTGGGATAATAAGACAAATACTCCATTACCAGCTCTTTCATGACTGGGGTAAATAATAACGTAGGATTAGCAAAATTGATTTGCTGCAGCAGTTCGTTTCTGCCAGCTATATTGTTGTAGCTGGGCACATGGCTATCCAATGCATTGAGTGCAGTAAAGTAAACCGACAACGCATCTACCGGCTTCCATTTTTTGAGGGCTTTTTGCCTAAAACTGCTTAATTGGTCGGTTTTTTCCTTAAAGAATAAGGCTTTCTGAGCCGCCGAAAACTTCTTACCCTGCTGTAATTCAACACTATACATCGTATCAACGGTCGACAACGCTTTTTCAAGTCGCTGGTAATCCAGCAGTATTTTGTTTTTAGAAAGATTGGTAGTAACTGAGTCTAAATATGGTGCCCCCCTGAGTTCAAACTGAAGACTATCCTTATTTTCTAAGATGAAATAAATTTTTTGCTTCGAATTGGGAAAATAGAGGTAGTAAACACCCCCAACAATTGATTTAGTGTATTTGATGGTATGATTTCCATTGTACAGGGGAATGGTATCCTTGGCCAGATAGTTTTTGTCGTCGAATATAGTGCCCCTGAAATAAGCAATGCTATCGGCTGGCCTAATTGCCTTGATTTTAATTTGATATTGTGCCGTTAGCACTATTGGTAATAGACCCAGTACCAGTGTAAGGATTAGCAGTTTTTTCATTTCTAGCAATTAAATAAGCTTTTGGAAACCTGGTAATTGGAATTGATTACTGTAATTCAATTGCTTGCAGGCCAACTACTTAGTGCAAAATGTAGTATTTTACAACAAGATCTGTACTAAATACGAAGAAATAAGTTCCAAATTATCTTTTTAGAACTTATTTCTGCATTTAGAATTTAGAACTTCGTCTTACAAAAAAGAACTTTGAAAAATTAAATGTTACTAACACAATAAAAATGAAAGGTTACAGTAATAGAAAAGATTGTTTGCAATTTCCACAATAACGAATACTTGAACCTTGCTACAAAACGACTATTGATATACTATATTTATTTGCTATATTAAGCTCCCGTGTTTAATAAAATCATCCATAAAATAATAAAAAGTTAAATAGAAGGTATATATTTAAACGATTAATGCAATCATCAACTTTAGACATAAAATCCAAATAACACAATTTAATAGCTGTGATTCTTATTATATCCGTATTAATGATGTTACTAACATCGATTCAATTTGTCTTCAATTACAAAATAAATAAAAGTGGTATTTATTTATTTTCTTTTCTCCTGCTCATTTCCATTTATGGAATAATGCATTATTATGTTATTTTAACCCAGTCGATTATTGGAATAGCCATCATGTATGGACACTTTATGCCGCTATTTTATTTAATAGGCCCTCTCCTAATTTTCTATACAAAATCTACCCTCAACGATGAAAGATATACATTACGTCCAAAAGATTTAATTCATTTTTTACCTTTTCTGATTGGGCTAATCTCCATTCTGCCCTATTATTTTGCACCTTTTCAAATTAAACTTGATTTAGCCCAAAAAGTAGTTAACCATATCTCTTTTCATAAACATTTGGAGATTTCCTGGCTCTATCCGAATTTCCTGAATACTTACTTTCGACCTATTTTATTACTAATTTATGCGATCGCCTCTTTATGGACTATTTTTAAATTCAGAAAAAATAAATCGCTGTTACAAGCACCCGAAAAACAAAAACGTCATATATTAATATGGTTAGTGACTATTTCAGTAATCACCTTAATCATGGCAATTTGTTACACGATTGCCACCTACCTCTTTTTCAATTTGCCAGAGTTTACCAACCTCGAACTAAACCGATACCCATTACTAGTGCTTGCAGCAGTCTGCTATTGCTTTATTCCTATTACCTTACTAATATTTCCTGAAATTTTATACGGGCTTCCAAGAGCACATAATAAATTGAACGAAAAGGTTTCATCGGAATTAAACACAGCTATTGAATTTAAATCAAAGAATACAGAACCTCTCGGTAACCTAGATCCCTTAAAACCAATTGCAGATAAAATCATTTTATATATCAATACGGAGAAGCCGTATTTGTCAGAAAGTTTTAATATTGATGACATTGCAGAAAAACTAGACATACCAAAACACCATGTTTACTATTGCTTCAATAATTTTTTCGATAAAAAGTTTACCAAACTAAGAACTGAATTGCGGGTAAAATATGCGAAAGATTTATTGTTGACAGATGAAATCAATATATCCTCCCTAGAAGGCATCTGGACAAAGTCTGGCTTTTCATCTAAAACAAGTTTCTTTACCTCCTTTAAAGAAGAAACGGGCTTTACTCCTAAAGAATACTTACTGCAAAAACGATTTCTTATATA
>CANJDY010000310.1 GCA_947472635.1 Chitinophagaceae bacterium | reverse complement strand
TTTATCTGAAGTAGTTCTGTCATAATAAGCAATGGATGCGTTGATCCTATTTTTCAGGAATCCCATATCGGCACCAATTTCAATGGTATTGGACTTCTCCCAGCGCAAAGATGGATTGGCAATACTAGATTGAAGAAATCCAATAGTTCCAGCATAAGCTGTTTGTGATCCAAATGCACCCTGCAATTCATAATTACCAATTCCTCCTACGTTACCATTTTTACCCCAACTTCCTCTTAATTTCAAATAAGATAACCAGTCTTTTGTTGACTGCAAGAAATTTTCTTTATGTGCCATCCAGCCTACTGAAAAAGCTGGAAAAGTTCCATATTGATTATCACCTAATAATCTTGAATACCCATCTCTACGGACAGTGAATGAAGCAAGGTATTTTCCATCGTAATCGTAATTAAATCGGCCAAATCCTGACATAATTCTTTCTCTGCTATGCCATGAATCTGTAGTCCTTGTTTGCTGCTCTAAATTATTCTGTGTTAATGCTAGATCCTGAAAATCGGCAGTTGGAGCAAGAGAACCTCCAGCATATACACCCTTATTGTAGGAATCAAAATATTCAAAACCCGCCATTGCATTTACATTGTGTTTACTCCACAAGGTTTTTTGGTAATTCGCAATGGCATTATAGGTTTGCCGAATCGTTCTGTCAAAATTAGCTGTCGTACTCCTTGTTCTATTCCAGCCAGTATTTGGATTAGTCAAACTCATTATACCAGATCGGAAATCTTGGTTAAAGGCTTCGGTGAACGATTCATCGTACATAACCAACCCACTTACTTTAAGATATAGGTCCTTTGTTATATCAGCTCTGAAAGCTTGATTGAGGGTAAATTTATCCGATTGGTTATTTCTTTTGTACTTATCAATATTAATTGCCGGATTACCGTCACTTGCATCTCTACCCAATAGTAATTCTCCCTTCATATTAGTACCCTGCATTGTTGGAGGTGCAGAAAGCATACGTGCCCAATAGTTGGATTCACCATTTGTGAGCGACTCATCTCTCCAGGTGGCCTTTGCATATTGAAAACTACTTTCAGATTTAAACCACTTGTTAATATTGTAATCCCCATTGAAGGTAAAATTTAACCTCTTATAAAAAGTTGCTAGCGATAAACCTCCTTCATCGTAATAGCCCAAATTGGCAAAATACTTTCCCTTGTCGTTTCCGCCCGTCATGCCAAGATTATAATCCTGTGTAAGCGCTACTTTATTTAATCCATAGTCGCCATAATTAAAATCTTTATAAATCAAATCCGCATAGGTTCCTGCTGCATCATAGTTACCTGAAGCATTGGTTTTAACGGGATCTTTCATGGTCAACCAACCTGGCTTAGCCAATAACTCCTGATTAATATTATCTAAGCGCATTACACTCCAAACAGCCCTGGAATCATAATTACCATCGAGGATACTCCCTGTTATAGGATCTTTATAAACGTTACCAGTACTCCTTGGGCCTGCACCAGCCAAATTATTGGCAGCCAGTGTTCCGTTTAAGATGGCTTGTTCGGCACCTAATCTAGCCCATTTAATATAATCAGCTGCTCCTAAAAATTTATACGGAACATTCAGATAATTGGTTCCTCTATTTACTTTAAAACTTACCGCCGAAACACCCACTTTACCTCTTTTAGAAGTAATTAAAATAACACCATTACTTGCTCTTGCACCATAAATGGCTGTTGCAGATGCATCTTTCAATACTTCCATACTTTCAATCTCCTCCGGATTGATATCACTGAGTGATCCACGAAGTTGACCATCCATAATCACTAAGGGACTACCACTACCATCAAAATTGGTTCCTCCACGCAAAATGATAGAAGGCAAAGAACCCGGTCTTCCGGTGGCAGTTGAAACCCTCAAACCAGGTATGGTACCTGCCAACGCTTGAGCTGGGTTGGCACGAATGCCTGATTCCAAAAATTTCTTATCCAGTTTCGAAACGGACGCCGTTAATTTTGATCGCTTGATTGTTCCGTAACCAACCACCACCACTTCGTCAAGTTTAGCGGCTTCCATCGCTTTCAATGTAAGGGTAATTTGGTTGGAACTGCCAGCCTTCATTTGAACAGAGGTATACCCTGTAAAAGAAAAAATCAACACATCGGAAGGTAAAGCATCCAGACTAAATGTTCCGTCTGCAGCAGTCTGGGTCCCCGTTGCTTTCCCCTTTATGATAACGCTCACTCCTTGCAGTGATTGACCATCACCCTCAGAAAGTATTTTACCGGTTATTTTTTTGGTTTGCGCCCAGGAAGACGCAGAAAATAGAAAGCAAAAGGCCAAAAGCCAAACTTTCAAATTAGTAGGTTTCATAATTGCAATTTAAGTTTTGATTATTATGTATGACATAATAAAGTTAAACAGAATCTTTTTAACTTACCAAATTTATTTTGATAATTTGTTATATTTTCTTCCATTTAAATTATAACACATTGATTTACAATGATTTTATCTCAGTAGTATTTTATTTTAAAATTTATTATACATTTGTATTAAGTATTACTTATTATGAAAGAACCCAAAATAGAAAGTAATTTTAAGCAAGTGGACACCAGTTCCTTGGTGGATAAAGTAGAAGCCAATCTGGTAGAACTACTGCAGGATAGGAAATTAAAGGTAGGGGATGCCATTCCAAAAGAAATTGAATTAGCAGGGATTTTAGGGGTAAGTCGTACGGTAATTCGAGAAGCCTTATCCCGTTTACGGATGATGGGACTTATTGAAACCAAAAAGAAAAAAGGGGCCGTAATCACTAGTCCCGACCTATTTGGAATAATGGGTAAAAGTATGAACCCTCATATTCTTAGCCAGGAAACATTGAAGGAAATTTTTGAAATACGACTCGTACTTGAAATCGGTATGTCGGACCTACTATTTCAACGCATCACCAAAAAAGATATTGAAGAACTCAAAGCCATTGTAAGTAATGAACCACCTATCACCCAGAATTACCTTTTCAACATTGGACATGAAATTGCATTTCATGGAAAATTATATGAAATAACAGGCAATGAAACAATGAAGAAATTTCAAAAACTGTTACTGCCAGTTTTCGACTATGTCCACAATAGTGGCCTACTAAAAAAGCAGCCAATACTGAAAACATTTTTATCACACAAAGGACTCGTAGACATTCTGGAAACAGGCACTCCAGAAGCTTTCAGAAATGGAATGCGCGATCACCTGGAAAATCATTTTATCCGATTGTTTGACTAAAGCCATACCCAGAAAAAAATAAAAGATGTAATCGAGTATTTTTAAAAATACTATCCCGCAGGCATCTGATTGCTAGCATCTGAAGTAACACTTACTGAATCAAATTTTCATATTGAAAATTATTTGTTTTGGATGAACAACAAAATAGCTATTTGAACTTCTCTTTAAAAAATCTATCCAATCAATTATAAACCGTCAAATAAAAGCGAAATATTTTTATCAGGTAATAATTTTTTATAAAAGAAATTTTCTTTTAGTCCACTTTCAGCTGAAAATTTACAAATCATTTTATTTTAAGTAGCACTTCTTTTAGAGAGTTTTTTTGGGGGAGGTGTAAATATCTAATTTTATTTTATTTAAATAGGGCTTAAGTTTATTGGTATCATCAAAAGAAATAATGTTATCGATTCTGTTGTTTTCTATGTGATAATATATTTCTACATAGTAATTTTTCATCTGAAAAAGTTTAACCATATAAACACCTTTTATAATAAATTCAAGAAAAACTCCTTTCGATAAAAGTTCAACTAATTTAAGGGATTGGGGTAACTCCGAAAAATCAATTTGCTCCATAAACTTATTATTTTGGTTATACATTG